>DJYL01000128.1 GCA_002448495.1 Pseudoselenomonas ruminantium
ATTGGCCTGTTCGCCAATCAGAGCTGCCTGCGTGGGATTCATGGTCGTATATTTGGAAGCGACAACGGTATTTACTTCCTCGGACAGCTTATTCTGCAGGGCAGCAATTTTTTCTTTGGCCGAAATCACCGTGGGATTGTCCTCTGTATAGCGTTCCTGCAAGCCGACCAGGCTGACCTGCGCATCGACAATCTGCTTGCGCAGAGCCATGACGTTTGCATTGTCATTGATATTGAAATTCTGACTGCTGGAACGGATATCACCGAGTTTTGCCGACACTGCATCCAGTTTCGCCTGACTGGCTTTTTGCTGAACAGCCATATTGCTGATGGCTTCATCAAAGGCATTCATTTTGGCCACAGCAGCTTTTGCCTGTTCGTCCGGACTGTAGACTTTATGGTTCTGTTGATATTCGGCAAATTTTGTACGGGCATCTTCGGCATCTTTCTTGGCTTCGGTTATGCGGTCATTGAGGAACTGGATCAAGGTGCTCTGCGTCTGCTTGCCCTTGTCCGTCTGCAGGGCCAGGAAGTTGTCCACAACGCCCTGACTGATCATCTGTGCTTCCTCAGGCGTCTTGCCAGTTGCCGTGACGGTAATCAAGTTCGTCTGCTTGGTATTTTCGATTTTGAGCACTTTCTTTGCAAAATCTTTAGCTTTTGGCTTCTTCTTTTCGTCTTCCCATTCCAGCTGGTCGATAATCGGGTCAAGAACTGTGCGGGATTTCATTAATTCGATATAGCTTAAGGTTGCATTGGAACCTCCCCCTATTCCCATCGCGGCAGCCATCGAGGATGCTCCCGTTTCTACTACACTGCGTGTCTGCACGAGTGTAGTAGATTCGTAGGTTTTAGGCAGGGCAAATGACACGATAAGTGCCAGTGCGGTACACCCGCCCACGATAGCTCCTACTGTCTTGCGGCGGTCATACATAATTTGCATTAATTTTCCTAAGTCAATGGATTCTTCTTGTTGTACATTATTTTCCATGTGTTATTTCTCCGTTTTCATATTGCTTAAAGCGTATTCACAGCATTGCCGCACCAGATTATTCACCGACACTTTTTCGTGCTCTGCAATTTTTGCAAGCTCGTCCAGCAGGCTGGCGGGCAGTCGAAACGTCTTATTTAGCATCTCCTCGGTCTGTTTGACCTCGAACATATCACAATCCCCCTATTACTTTTTACATGCATATTTGCAGTATCATCAGTCTCAAAACTACAGTCTCAAAAAGTGTACATTTTGGGACTGTAGTGAAATATTGCAAAAAATGTCATTTTCTAGCTCCAAAGTCTCAAAAAGTCCCATCTAAATGAAAAAAATAGAAAAAAGTTGGACATTACATAACCCCTTTGCTATAATGTAATTTGTAAATTTAAGAGTCTCAAAACGTACACGTTTTGAGACTCTTTTGTTGTATGCAATCAAAAAAGACCGCTAGAACCTTGTCTAACAGTCTCAATATGATATGCAAAAATCCCACGATAGGAGTTTCACCGCTCTATCGTGGGATTTCTTTTGTAAAACTTTAATGCAGATTTTCCGCTTTATTTCACTACGATATTAACCAGTTTCTTCGGCACGCAGATAACCTTGACGATGGTCTTGCCCTCGGTGAGTTCTTTGGCTCTGGGCAGTTCTTTGACAGCTGCTTCCATAGCCGTTTTGTCAATATCAGCTGGCAGGGTGATGCGGTCTCTTACCTTGCCATTAATCTGCAGGACGATTTCGATTTCCGCCAGTTTCGTGGCTTCTTCTTCGTATTTCGGCCACTGCTGCTGGTGGACGCTGCCTTCGCCAAAGAGGTTGTGCCAGAGCTCTTCGGTGATATGCGGTGCAAAGGGTGCCAGCATCTTGATAAGCGCTGCGGCAAATTCTCGTGCCAGACCTGCATTAAGTTCCTTGTCCTGGAAGGCATAAGCGGCGTTTACAAGTTCCATAATGGAGGAAATAGCCGTGTTGAACATGAAGCGATCGCGGATATCTTCCGTAACCTTCTTGATGGTTACATGCAGCACGCGGCGCAGGTCTTTTTCTTCTTTGGTCAGCGCGGACACATCATAATTGTCCTTGCCTGCCTTGACCATATCTTCAAAGTGGTCGAGGATACGCCATACACGGCCCAGGAAGCGGAAGGCACCTTCTACGCCCTGGTCGCTCCACTCAAGGTCACGGTCAACCGGAGCAGCAAACAGGATAAAGAGTCTTGCCGTATCGGCGCCGTACTTGGCAATGATTTCTTCCGGGGAAACCACGTTGCCCTTGGACTTGCTCATCTTGGAGCCGTCTTTCAAGACCATGCCCTGCGTGAGCAGGTTGGAGAACGGTTCGTCAAAGTCTACGAGGCCGGCATCATGGAGCACCTTGGTAAAGAAACGGGAATACAGGAGATGCAGAATCGCATGCTCGATACCGCCGATGTACTGGTCAACAGGTGCCCAGTAGTTGACTTTATCCTTAGCAAAGGGTGCCTGATCGTTTTTCGGGTCAGTGTAGCGCAGGTAATACCAGGAGGAGCAGATAAAGGTATCCATGGTATCCGTTTCACGCTTGGCATCGGCACCGCACTTCGGGCACTTGCAGTTGACGAAAGCTTCACTCGTGGCGAGCGGAGACAGAGCGCCGCTGTCGAAGGAGACATCTTCCGGCAGTCTAACCGGCAAATCTTCTTCCGGCACGAGCACTTCGCCGCAATGCGGGCAGTGGATAACCGGAATCGGTGCGCCCCAATAACGCTGACGGGAAATCAGCCAGTCGCGCAGGCGGTAGTTGACCTTACGCTTGCCAAAACCCTGTGCTTCGGCTTCGTCGATGATGCCGCTCATGGCCTTGTGGATTTCCATGCCCGTGAATTTACCGGAGTTGACCAGCACGCCGTCCTTATCCGTATAGGCGGCATCCATTTCCTCGAGCTTGAGTTCCTTGTCCTTGGGCTGCAGGGTCAGGATGATGGGCAGGTCGTATTTCTTGGCAAACATCCAGTCGCGCTGGTCACCGGAGGGCACGCCCATAACGGCGCCCGTACCATAGTCAGCCAGTACATAGTTGGTCACCCAAAGCTGTGCCTTGTTGCCGTTGAACGGATTGATGGCGTAAACGCCCGTGAAGATACCTTCTTTTTCCGATTCGCTGGAGGTACGCTCCATTTCGGACTGGTTGCGGACTTTATCGCAGAAGGCCTTGATTTCGGCGGCTTTCGGGTTGTTCTCGCAGATTTTTTCCACCAGCGGATTTTCGGCAGCCAGGGCCACAAAGGTGATACCATAAGCCGTATCGGGACGGGTCGTGTAGACGGAGAGTTTTTCATCCAATCCCTCTACAGGCATCTCGAATTCCAGACCTTCGCTGCGGCCAATCCAATTATCCTGCATGGTCTTTACGCGTTCGGGCCAGCCTTTGAGCTTGTCGAGGTCTTTTAAGAGCACATCGGCATAATCCGTGATTTTGAGGAACCACTGGGAGAGGTCTTTTTTCTGTACTTCGGAGTCGCAGCGCCAGCATTTGCCGTCGATAACCTGCTCGTTGGCGAGTACCGTACCGCAGGTATCGCACCAGTTAACAGAGGCCTTTTTCTTGTAAGCCAGCCCCTTCTTGTAGAAGAGTTCAAAGAGCCACTGCGTCCACTTGTAGTATTCCGGCGTGCAGGTGATGGCTTCTCTGTCCCAGTCGTAAGACAGGCCCATGGAACGCTGCTGACGCTTCATGTTTTCGATATTGGAGAACGTCCAGTCCGAGGGTTTTACATTGTTCTTGATGGCGGCGTTTTCAGCCGGCATACCAAAGGAGTCAAAGCCCATAGGATGGAGCACATTGAAGCCTTCCATGGTCTTGTAGCGGGCCATAACATCACCGATGGAGTAGTTACGGACATGCCCCATATGCAGGTTGCCCGAAGGATACGGGAACATCTCCAGCGCATAATACTTCGGACGGTTCTCGTCCATCTCCGTCTTGAAAGCAGAATCGGCTTCCCATTTATCCTGCCATTTTTTTTCTATCTCCTGGGGTGAATATCTATCCAAGTCAATCTCCTCCTGTTTGTTTCACAATAGGTGTATTATACTCCAAGTTTACAAAAATCGCAACCTTTGCTTAGATTTGTCCACTCGCAATTTCCCTTTGTCTTTCCTGCTCCTCCAGCCATTTGCGCCGGGCATCCTGATAGGTCTCGCAGGCCAGGGTAAAGCCTTTGCCGGACACCTCGGAGGTATCGGATACGATCATAAAGGCCTGCGGATCATAATGATCCACGATAGCCTTGACACGGCTGACCTGGGTCAGACGCACCACGATGAACAAAACGTCCTTATGCTCCCGGGCAAAGCCGCCCTTGCCCTCGAGATAGGTCACCCCGCGATGGACATTTTCCATGATTTCCTGACAGATCTGCTCCGCTGCCGGCGAAACGATGAAAATCGACTTTTCCCGGTTCAGACCGGCCGCCACACGGTTGGTAAGCTCTGCCGTCACATAGATGGACACCAGCGTATAAAGAGCTTCGTCAATATTGAACATCCATGCGGAGGCCATGACAATCACGAAGTTCATCACAAAGATACAGGTCCCCATGTCCAGCGAGTAAAATTTCTTGGCCACGGCCCCTACCACATCGAGACCGCCCGTGTTGGCATTCGCCCGGAAGATCAGGCCAAAGCCGATGCCAGCCAGCACACCGCCAAAGATGGCATTGAGCATACCATCTGCCGTCACATGCCAATCCACCAGAAAATGCGTAGCATCCAGGATCAAGGACAGCACCACCGTACCCACAATGGTGTCCCAGGCATAAAGCCGGCCAAAGACCCGATAAGCCAGGTAGAGTATCGGCAGGTTGTAGACCATGTTCTGCATACCCACCGGCAGGCCTGTCAGATAATAGATGATCAAAGCCACGCCGCTAAGACCGCCGGTCAGCAGGTGGGCAGGTATAATAAAGAGATTAAATCCCAGGCAGACAATCAGTGCGCCTAATACGATCTGTACATAGCGGGCTGTCTGCTTTTTCAGTTCATTCCTCGTCATAATTCTTTCCTAAAGTTTATTTCTTGCTTCAAATCACCGTGAAGAAATCCTGCGATTCTTTGTCGGCGATAACTTCCATATGGTACTCAGCCAGTTCTTCGGACAGACGCTGCCGCAAAACCTCCACCACCGGAAACTCCGTGGCAAAATGACCGGCATCGATCACATGGATGCCAAGCTCCACGGCCGTCTGCGCTTCGTGGTACTTCACATCTCCGGTAACATAGGCATCGGCGCCCATAAATACAGCCTTCTGGATGAATTCCGCCCCGCTGCCGCTGCAAAGAGCCACCTTGCGCACAGGACGTGGCCCGGCATGGACCAGGCGCACATGGCTTGCAGGCAGGGATGCCCTTACCTGGCGGGCAAAATCTTCCACAGCCATAGGCGCAGGCAGGCTGCCTATGCGGCCCAGGCTTTCCACCGTGCCATCTTCCTCCTGGGATGTGATAACAAAAGTGGAGAGCTTGCTCAAGCCGATGGCTTCAGCCAATACATCATTGACACCGCCCACGACGATATCGAGATTCGTATGCGCCGCTGCCACGGCGATATCATGCTTCAAAAGCTGCGCTAGCCGCGCCCCTAATGGCAGATCCGTGCGGATTTTCTTGAGACCCTTGAAAATCAAAGGATGATGGGCCACGATCATATCTGCCCCTTCACGGATGGCCTGCTCCACCACGCCATCACTGACATCCAGACACACGAGGATTTTCCGGATATCCTGCTGGAAAGCACCGACAAGCAGGCCCGGATTGTCCCAATCCTCAGCCAGCCGCTTGGGCGCAATGCGTTCCAACGCATCCATTACTACTTGACACTTCACCATTTGAGTCGCTCCTCCAATGCCTTGACCCGGCGCTTTATCGCACCATAACGCCGGTCGCCCTTCGCCCGCTCGCTTTTTTCCATACCACTCAGGATACGCCGCTGCTGAAACAGCAACGCTTCAATATGGTGTTTGAGCAGTGGCGGTTTCTTTTGCCAAAGTTTTGGGCCTACGAGCAGGTCAAGCCCCGAAGGCTTTTTGCGGGCGCCCTTCTCCGCCTTGATGATTTCGTAGATACGACCATCATCAATCACGAGGTTTTCATCCACGATATGCCAGGCGTGATCATAAAGCCATTCTCTGAGTTCCGGTGCGCCGTTCATGGGCTGCAGCACCAGTGTCTTGAGTTGGTCCGTGATTTCCGGCTGTGCTTCCAATATAGTATTCATCAGAATGCCGCCCATACCGGCAATGCAGACCGTGTCCACTTCCCCTGGCTTCAATACCGCCAGGCCATCCCCCATCCGCACGGAAATCTTTTCCTCGCCGATGGCGTTTTCATGAACGGTACGCTTCGCCGCTTCATAAGGCCCCCGGTTCAGGTCCCCGGCCACCACAAAATCAGACTTGCCCTGCCTGATGAGGGCCACGGCCAGATAGCCATGGTCCGTGCCGATATCGGCTACGCGGCTCTTTTCCGGCACAAAATCGGCCAAAGCCTGTAATCTGTCATCTAAATGCATAAGGATGCCGTTACTGAAAACTTATAAAAAGCTATACATTTCATAAGAAAAGTTAACTTTTACGTTTCATTCCTCATTCTTTCCCACAAAGGGAGTTTCGCATCCGCTTTTACCGTCCCGAAGGGCAGGCTACTTGCGTTTGATGCAATGCTCCAGAGGCTTAAACTCCCCGCTAACGAACGGGTACATATCTGCATTGACTTGTTGGTGTCAACTTGCAGATTTGGATAGCTCCATCTCTCCGTAGCGTTTGAGATTCAGTGCCGCTTGGAGGTCACGGTCTATCACATTGCCACAATGCGGGCAAATGTAAGTTCTGTCGGACAGTTTCAAGTCCTTCTTTACATATCCGCACTCAATACAGGTCTTTGAGCTTGGATACCACCTGTCAGCTATGACAACGGCTATCTTTGCCCAGTGAGCCTTGTATTCTATCTGTCTGCGGAACTCGTAAAGATTTTGCTCCTGAACCCCCTCCGACAAATGTCTGTTCTTCATCATCCCCTGCACATTCAGGTTTTCGAGGCATATAAAACTTGGTTTTCGTCCTATAATTGCCGCTGTGGCCTGATGCACATGATTGGCTCTGATGTTCGTCAGCCTGTGGTTGATTCGTAAAAGTCGCTTTTCGCTTTTTATAAGGTTGCCTGTTTTGCAGTAACTATCCCCCTTCTTGTTCATCTGGTATTTACGGGATACCTGACGCTGCAACCTGCGTCTCGTTTTCTTGAGTTTCCTTATTGTATGAGTCTTGTTGATATTCCTGACCCTGGTAGTGTCAGAGATTATCGCCAAGTCCTTAACACCTAAATCAATGCCTATACCTTCCGTATAGGGATGAATAGTCTGTTTGCCTAGAAACTTCAGGTCACGCATGGGCTTCAGTTTGCGGGAAGTCCTGATTCCTACGGAAAGCCACCAGTTTTCGCCGTCAAAGGATATCCGTGGGCTGGTGTATTTTGCCTTGGTGGGTATTCTGCCCTTTTCGGCCAGCTTTATCCAGTTGAGCCTTTGGCGGTTCTTTTTCTTGCTGCCGGCTATATTCTCCAGCTTGACATGTGTATCTGTGAATTGTATTTTCACATTGTCTTGGTAGAAGCGGAAATCACCGTTCTTCCTGCTACGGAATTTGGGGTGTCCGTTCATGTCATAGACTGTCAGTCTCCTGCCTATCCGAGCATAATGCTCAATCTTCTTAGGTGAATACCTGACATAGCCAGCCTGTTTCTGCTTACGGAAAAAGTTCTTATATGCTATGCACAAGTCTTTGATGGCCTGCTTGGTGACATTATTTGATATGCCCAGCAGCCATGGCTTTTCCCCAGAATTGCGAAGAACTGTAAATTCCTTGCGAAGGTCATAATCGCTTTGTAGTTTGCGGCCTTCCCGAAAATTCTCCATCTGCTTGTCCAAAGCCCAGTTGTAGGCAAACCTTGAAGCACCTGCGAACTGGAACAGTTTAGTCCGCTGCTTGTTGTTCGGGAGCAGCCGTATCCTGATTGACCTTATCACCTGAATCACCACCTTCATGTATATTATACCGTATTGGTAGCGACATTTCTGGATTTTCGCAAGATTATAATGTATTTAGCATAGTTTTATAGCTATTTATAAGTTACCTTTATCTGTTGAAAGCCTCCTTTCCAATAATAAGAAAAGGGTGTAACAATGCGTTACACCCTTGTATATTCATGGCTCCCCGAGCGGGACTCGAACCTGCGACATATGGATTAACAGTCCACCGTTCTACCGACTGAACTATCGGGGAATGTACATTGACGCTCACGCATCAACAAGCCTTATTATAGTGGACAGTCACTCTAATGTCAAGGGAAAAATCCCTCTCCGTCAATCCAGCAATTTTTTTCACATTACTTGTCAGAATCTGTATGCTGCGGAAATGCCGCCGCTGACACCGCGCTTCTTGCCCGTAAAGCCATGCAGATGGATGTCAAGCTCCCAGGGAGACTTGCCGTTGGCGAGCATCTTAGCTCCCAATTCGCCAAAGACACTGCCGCCCTTGATGCTGGCACTGCGGATGTCCACGTCATCCACCCGGCCAAATGCCTTGCCATCCAATTCATGCTCATAAGCGAGGCCGCCATAGTAATTCCATTTCTCCCGTTTCAGCGTATAACGGGCACCGATACGAATCACCTGACTGGCCACGGCATCGAGATTATAGTCATTGCCAGCCGCCGTAAAGTTTACCCCAGCCTTACGGTTGTAGAAATATTTACCGTAAACATCAACAGTACGGCCTTTGCCTAAACTTATCTCCCGGCCCAGACCGATATGGGTTCCCCAATAGGACGCACTCGTCTTATAACTGGAGGAATTGCCAGCAGCATCGCGCAGGACGTTGTTAGCGTTGTCGCTTACACGACCAGCCCGGATACTACCTTCTACATAGAAGCCGTTCTTCTGCTGCCATTTGGCCATCAATCCACCACCAGTGTAATGCATGGAGCCGTCACCCTGTTCTCCATCATTGTAGGTGGTGTAATTGCCCCGGCCGTATTCAAAGAAGGCACCATATTCCGTGGAACTCTGTTTTTGGTTATTCTTATGGCCAACGGCAATAATCGCATTCCAGGTACGGACGTTCACATGACTGCCTGTTTCCTGACGATTAGTACCGCCGCCCATGTTGGCATAGATGGCGACACCGTCATCGCCGGTATTGCCAGCCTGAGACAGCCCCGCAATGGCATCACCAATAAAGTTATTCCCCGCAGAAAGAGCCGTTAACGCGGAAGCGCTCCCCATCACCACATTATGAGCAGCTTCAGTGGGTGTAGTCCCAGTTTCCGTGGTGAAGATAAGGTCTTTACCTTTCAACGCCGCCTTGCCCTTGCCTTTGAGACCTGAACCCACCGTATAGGTATCGCCCTGAATCGTGCCCACGGCATCACCAAAATTGGAAACCAGCGTCATGGACTGGCCAGCCTGCTGGGAGTTGATATTGGTGAATTTGATGTTTTCCGTGTTCACGTTGGCGTTATCGAAGACTACATTAGCAAGAGTGGTGCTGTGGTCGATGATGGCGCCGGTATCTTTCCATTCTACATCGCCAAAGGTGAGGGCAGACGCTGTATTGCTGGAAATCGTGTAGGCAATATTGTTCCCGGATTTGGATACCGTGCTCAAAATCCTGCCTGTCAGGCTAACACCAGTAGTTCCGATATCTGCCGTATAGACGTTTTCACTGTCTTTAGCTGTGAAATCATTAAGCGTTTCATTGGCGGCCAAAAGCGTCATGCTGTCATTTGCCTTAACCGTCAGTGGGGAAGCAAAGGTGGCAGCGAAGTTATCGGCAGACAGCGTCTTCACTGCGCTGTAATCGTATTCCGCGCTGCTGCCGTCCAACAAGGTATCACCAGCTGCCCATTTTACGGAACCGACTTCTACCTTGCTTATGTCCTTAGTGCCCAGGGCATAGACCAGGCTCTTTTTGTCCGCACTGGCTTTTACGCCCTTATTCTGGCTGCCAGTCAGCTTTACGGTGCTCTGTACCGTGTCTGCCTCATTGATGGCATTTGTCTGTGCTCCGAATTTGTTGGTTCCGGTGATATTGGCGTCAGCAAATACGCCACTGTCAGCCGTCAGAATGGTCTTGGGACTGGCAAAGGTTACATCGGTGGGGATGGTCATGCTGTCCGTATCCACGGCCACATTTTCCGCATAGGTCCAGCCTGTCGGAACTGCATCACTGCCAACGGTGCCTACGGTTACTTTGTCCAGTTGTACGGCATTTACTTTGTATTTCAGGTCATTGTTGTCATCAATGGCTGCCGTACCGGTTACTGTAGCAGACAAGGTGGTGTTGTTCAGTTTTACCGTAAAGTCCGGCGTACCTGCAATCTTTCCTTTTACGGCATGAGCATTATCGCCGGCTTTTATCAGTGTCATGGACTGGCCGTTGGGATCAGCAGCTGCCGTAAATTTCACGCCGCCAATATTGATGTCGGAATCGTCCGTAAAGGTGTACTGCTTATTGGTGTAGAGTATACCATCGTTCTGCCAGTCAATGGCGCCGCTCATAGTTGCGTTGTTCACGTTTTTCGCACCGACGGTGTATACCAGTTTGGTGCTGGCATCATTCGTGGACAGGGTATCATCATGGGTGCCTGCCAATGTCAGGTTGTCCGTAACCTTGTCATTGAAGGTTACGCCGGCAAAATCCTTCGTATAGGCCGTTAGGGCCTTGCCGCCGCTCTTGATGGCATCGCTGGCATCCACCATGGTCATGGTTGCGCCTGCATCCATAGCCACGCCGTTATAATTGAAACTGTCGGCAACACTGATGGCTGCGCCCGTCAGGTCATAAGTATTGTCAAAGGTGCGGGCTGTCCCGCCTGCGTTGAATGTTGGGGAAACGACCTGAAGTTTCGTGACTTTCTTCTTGGATTCTTCATATACAAGCTGATTCTTATTGTTTTCATTGACCTTTACGCCACCCTGTGTCTGGGTGCCGGTGGCGGAAATGCCAGTGCCAGCCGGATCCGCTTCCAGTGCGCTGCCGTCTTCCTTCCAGACACGGCTGCCGCTGATGGTCACGCCAGCAAAGTAATCCGCACCGGTGGTGTTTTCCATGATGGCAGCGGTGGCACCGGGAGCAAGTTTCAGACCGCTGATTACGGTATCGCTGATACCGTCCGTATTCACCGTGGCACCAGCTGTCAAGGTCCAATTCCCGGCCAGATCCTGCGAAAGGGTGGTGCCGTTCCAACCGGCAAGGGCAACAGAATCCAGTGCCTTGGCCGTTACCGTATACTGCACGGCATTGGCCACAGTGGCAACCTGTCCGTTAAGGGTACCGTTGAAGGCGATGCCGCTGGCATTATCCACAGCATTCTCGATTTTCTGGGTATGCTGGGTTGCCGTGCCGCCATAGGAAACAGCTGCGCCTGCGGGCAGATTGGTGGCATTCTTAACCAGTGTCTTCGTGCCGGATACATCCTGCGGGTTATCAAATACCAGTCCCGAGGCATCTACCGTGGCATTGGTGAAGTCGTAGCCGGCCGCCATCTCACGGGGCGTATTGATATTCATCTGGCCTAATGTAATCAGAGATACATCCTTGGTGTTTCCCACGGCATAAATCAGATTCGTGCCATCAGCCTTGATGCCCTTGGACTGGGCATAAGTAAGCTTTACGCCATTGGTGGCCGCAGTTTCTGTTTCGGCAGTGCCGGCTTTGTATTTGATGGAATCCGCAATCTCGGTATTGTCGGCGGTGAATTTCAAGGTATCCGTACCGGACAGAATGGTGGCTGCATCTGCTGGTTCCGTATAGCCTGTACCGGCGTTTACTGCAATCTTGCCGGTAGTCGGTGCTGTCCAGCCTGCAGGCACGGCGCCATTTTCCACGCCATTTATGGTCACGGAGTTCAGCGTAACGCCAGTCACCTTGTAGCTGAGTTTGCCATCGCTGATGGCCGCCTCTCCTGCCGAAGTCTGGCCGCCGAGGGTGGCATTGGACTGGGTGAGGGAAACAGCCATGGCAGGCGTTGTTGTGGGCTGGCTGGAAACCGTCCCCAGTATATTGCCGGTAAGCAGTGTCATGGACGTGCCCACCGGATTTTCCGTCAGCGCAGAGTCTGCAGTGATGGTAAGTCCGCTTAAATCAAAGGTACTTGCTGCCGTAAAGGTATGGTTCTTGTTTTCATAATACTTGTAGGTGTCGCTGGTATTCCACTTCAGTTCCGTGGCCAGTTTTGCTGCGGTGATGTTGCTGGTTACGCCCGCCGTGTAAACAATCTTCTTTTTGGATTCCTGGTCAAGGGTAACTTTGTCCGTCTGATTGCCGGTGAAAGTCAGGCCTGTAGCTGCTTCCTGATTGGCAAAATTCCGTGTTGCCACAATCACGCCCTCCGCAGGAATAAGGGCAGCAGCTTCCGCATTGTATTTTAGTTTCAGATTGCTAAGGTCCGTCCCTGAAGTAAACAGATTCATGGATTCGCCAGCATTGTAGAACTGCTTGATTGTGTCACCGTCGTAAATCTTCAGGTTCGTAATATCCAGTGTCAACTTATCCGCATCCAGCGTTCCCCCATTGATAACACGCGCCTCCAGCGCAGGGGTATAAGTACTCCAAGCTACGTCATGCAGCGCAAGCGTCTCAAAGTTTGCTATACAGGAAATAGAATTGGGCCCATAACCGTTTTTCCAAATATTGGCACTGTTGGTATCTGTGCTTCCCTTCACGCCACCTATATGCAGTTCATTGCCTGTGCCGGCTGTTTCATTGGAACCGTATAAATAAAAATTTATATGACCATTTAAATAGCTGTCGCCTAACAGGTTTATGGTATTATTAGAGCCCGTTCCTGTTTGCGAGTAGCCTCCATAAATACGGAGCGTCCCATGTCCGCCCCCGGAGCGGGAGCTATTAACGTCGCTGTTCTTAATAGTTATGGTATTTCCATCAGCACTGCCACTACCATCAGCTCTGCCGCCGTAAATATATGTTTCTCGATTTGAATAGATGGTAGCACCATTGATATTGATCTGATTATTATTGGCATTGCCACTGTTATTGGCATGGCCGCCTGTTATGTTTATACATTTTGCATTAAATACACTGCCGGATTCAAAGTTTACTTTGTTGTTGCTGACTTCGCCGGTGCCGCCGCTATAGCCGCCTGTAATGTTGACTCTTGGATACGAGTCTGTGGTAGGAAGAGCAGTTAAAATCTTCCCCTTGATTGTAACCGTATTTCCTGTTGCTGCAGCTGCTCCGGTCCTGCCGCCATATATACTGAAGCCATCTTCACCTTCATGACCTACGGTGCTGTTGGCCCCAATGGTAACCGTGTTGCCACTGACTGCACCAAAGTCGGAATAGCCACCCTGAATTGTGGAAACGGCTTTTATCGTGCTGTTGTCAAGCGTAACGGCGTTATCCTGGGCAGCTCCGTTGGTCTTTGCCCCGTAAATATCTACGGAAGTGGTTGTAGTTACGCCGTCCAGAGTTATGGCATAGCCTGTCAGGTTCAGCCCATTTTCTGACCAACCGCCCTTGAAATAAGCGAAATTTGACCAGTCGCCGCCGGTAATGGTCAGTACTTTGCCGGTTCCCCCCATAACGGGAGAAAGTACCGCGCCCTCCGGTTGAACATATGCGCCTGTTCGGGCCGATATGGTGTTGCCGTTATCGGCATCAATATAGACCTTATCCGCAGCAGTTACTGCTGCCCAGGCATTACCACCGCTGGTGAGATACAGTGCTACCGCCAATGCCAATGCGGCCTGTGTCTTTGCAGGTACAGCGCTCCGCGCCGTCCCCCCCCCCGTGGATTTTTGTTTTCATTTCATACACCCTCCTTGTGTTTTGAAAAATAGAAAGTTTCTAAATTTAATGTTTTGTATTCTACGCTGGGCACGGGAAATCCTGCCTTCTCCATGATGCAAAAAAAAATAATACCAGCCTTCGTGGCGGCAGGGCAGCTGACTGTCTGCAGCGAAGCGTATGACATTTGACGTTAAGAAAATCTTTTTTGCCAAACCACAATAAAAACGCAAAGTACTTTTGTCTGAACGAAGTGAGTTTAAGTACTTTGCGTTTTATAAAAGGCAAAAAAGATTTTTAGCCAAAAGTCATAGCGCAGCGCAGATAGTCACCTGCCCTGCCGCCACGCGCTGACATCGTCTTTACTTTTTGAAGAGATTTTTGATGTTATCCAGGAAGCTCTTCTGCTCCGGATTCACCTTATCCCCGCTGATTTCACCAAACTCCTTGAGGAGTTCTTTCTGCCGCTGGTTGAGGTTCTGGGGCGTAAGCACCTTGATGACTACATGTTCGTCACCGCGCCCATTACCGCGCAAGTACGGAATGCCGCGTTCACGCAGGCGCAGGATTTTGCCGGACTGGGTACCGGCAGGAATCTTAATTTCCACCGGGCCATCAATAGTCGGCACCTGTACCTTGTCGCCCAAAGCAGCCTGCACGAAGGAAACCGGCACTTCCACAACCACATCATAGCCTTCACGCTGGAAAATCTTGTGCGACTTGATGAAGATGTAAACGTATAGGTCACCATTGCCGCCGCCCGATACGCGCACGCGGGAACCATTGTCCACGCCTTTCGGGATATTGACCTTAATTTTCCGCGTAACCTTCTTGCGGCCCGTGCCGTTACAGCTCCCGCAGGGATTCTTGACAATCTTGCCCGTACCATGACAGCGTCCGCAGGTCGTCACGGTTCAGGTCGGGATGATATTTGCGGGCCATTTTTTTATAAGCCTTTTTGCGGGTCGGTTCCATCGTACGTTCTACGAGGTCACGTTTATATTATCTAACATATAAAGTATCTACTGACAATAGTTGCCAAAAAAAGAGCCTTGCGGTGAAAAATCCCTCTCTGTCAATCCAGAAAGTCCTTGAGCTTGCGGCTGCGGCTCGGATGACGCAGCTTGCGCAGGGCCTTGGCCTCGATCTGACGGATACGCTCACGGGTAACACCGAAGCTCTGGCCTACTTCCTCCAGCGTACGTGCCCGGCCATCATCAAGGCCGAAGCGCAGGCGCAGGACTTTTTCTTCACGCGGCGTCAGCGTATCGAGGACTTCTTCCAACTGCTCCTTGAGCAGCATGAAGGAAGCTGCATCTGCCGGTGCGGGAGCATCCTGGTCTTCGATGAAATCGCCCAGATGGGAATCTTCCTCTTCGCCGATAGGCGTTTCCAACGATACTGGCTCTTGAGCGATTTTCATAATCTCCCGAACGCGCTCCACGCTGATATCCATCTCCTTGGCGATTTCCTCCGGCGACGGTTCGCGGCCCAGCTGCTGCAGGAGCTGGCGGGATACGCGAATCAGCTTGTTGATGGTCTCCACCATGTGCACCGGAATACGGATGGTGCGCGCCTGATCCGCAATGGCACGGGTGATGGCCTGACGAATCCACCATGTCGCATAGGTACTGAACTTATAGCCCTTGGTGTAATCGAATTTTTCAACCGCCTTGATAAGCCCCAGATTGCCTTCCTGAATCAAATCGAGGAACAGCATGCCGCGGCCTACATAACGCTTGGCAATGCTGACCACCAGACGAAGGTTCGCTTCGGCCAGACGCTTCTGGGCGATTTCATCGCCTTCCTGCATCCGTTTGGCCAGCGCCACTTCTTCGTCAGCCGTAAGCAGGGGCACCCGGCCGATTTCCTTTAAGTACATGCGGACAGGGTCATCAATGCTGATGCCCTCAGGAACGGACAAGTCAATCTCAACTTCTTCGCTGTCCTTATCGTCTATGTCAATATCCTCATCCCCCACATCTGTACTGGAGGAATCATCTACAATCTCAATGCCCTGCTGGCTGAAGGTATCATACATGCGGTCAATTTCATCAGGGGTCAAATCTTCCTGCTGAAGGGCTTCTACCAGCTCTCCATATGTCAATGTACCACCGTTTTTCGTTCCTTTGGACAAAAGATTTTCCACAATTTCCGAACTGTGGTTCTTACTTCCAGCCTCAGCCTGCGCGACATTCTTCTTTTTCGCTTCAGCCATTCAGCATACCCCTTTCCACGACCTTAATATCCATACAAATTCACTCAAACTGCAACGCTTCCATTTCATCTTTTATTTTTTGCGCCTGATTAAGCTCTGCCACATATGCTTCATCTCCCTGCTGGGCAAGTTCTGCCGCCCGCTGGGAATGCTCAACATAACGCATATTCAAATAGGCCCTGCGCAAGACACGCACTGCATTGCTATAAGCCTCGGTTTCACTCAGTACACCTAAATCCTCCACCATGGCACGGGATAATTCCGCCATGGCCTCTTCACTAAGCTTATTGGGCAGTTCAGTATCATTAGAATTCTTCCCCTGCTCCGCTAACTCCTGCAAAGCCAGCAAAATTTCCCGCTGGGCACGGTCACCAATTCCCGTCAGCGGCATCATAGCCGCAAAATGCTGCAAAATACCGGCATCCTGAAAGGCCAGACGGATAACAATGCGCCCTGCCCGCTGCAAAGCGGTATCCGTATGCCGAACGGCCTGCCTGATGGGTTCGCGCTGCGTAAAGGAACTGTTGTCCTCCGGCAGGGGCTGATGCCCAAACCTGCGCAATTCGTCCCGCACAATGCCTTCGTCCAGAAGAAGCGCCTGCGCCAGCCTCTTGATGTATTCTCCGAGCACAGCCGGTTCACGAATTCCCGTGAGCACCGGCAGCATGGCATGCAGTGCCTTGACCTTGCCCTCCAGACCATCGTGTTCAAAATGCTTCAGCACATACTGAAGACGGTATTCCACCAAAGGCAATGCCTTTTTGACCAACTGCTGAAACGCTTCAGCACCATGCTTGCGGATATACTCATCCGGGTCTTTGCCATCGGGAACCACAATGACCCGCACGGAAGCTCCGGTTCCCTGCACAATGGAGAGCGCCCGAATGGTGGCTTTCTGTCCCGCATCATCGCTGTCATAGCAAAAGTATATCGCCGGAGCATACCGCAGCAAAAGCTTGCAGTGCTCAGGGGTAAAGGCGGTTCCCAAAGAAGCTACTACATTTTTTACCCCCGCACTGAATACGGAGATAGCATCCATATAGCCCTCTACGACAATGGCATAACCCGCCTGCTTGATGGCCCTGCCGGCTCTGTCCAGCCCAAAGAGAATACGCCGCTTGTTAAAGAGCACCGTCTCCGGGGTATTCAGATATTTTGGTGTACTGTCATCCAAAACCCTGCCGCCAAAACCTACCACGCGTCCCCGCTCATCCGCAATGGGAATGATAATCCGGTTGCGGAACCGGTCATAAACGCCTTCACCATTCTGCCGCTCGGCTGCCAGCCCTCCTGATAGTAATAATTCCTGCTTCACTCCACGCTTTAAAAAGGCGGTGGACAATTTATCCCAGGCATGTGGTGCAAAACCGAGCTTAAATTCTTCAATTGTTTCTGCCGAAATGGAGCGGGATGCAAAATACGCCTTCCCCGGCTCGCCCAACCGCGTCAGGGTCAGGCAATTATGAAAAAAGTCCCGCGCCATCTCGTTGACCTTGCGCAAATCCGCAATTTCCTTGTCCCGGGCAATTTCCTGCGGAGATTTCTGTCTCCGTGGCAAGGGAATCCCCAGCTTTTCTGCCTGCAGCTTAATCGCTTCAAAATAAGAAATATTTTCAATCAAGGATAAAAACTTAAAAACATTTCCCCCGGCATGGCAGCCAAAGCAATAGAAAAATCCCTTATCGGGAACCACAGAAAAAGAAGGGGTCTTTTCGCCATGAAAGGGGCAGCAGCCCCAATACCTGTTTCCCTTGCGCTTTAAAGGAACATAGCTCTGCACAATTTGCAGGAGGTCTGTACGGGCAGTGACCTGCTCAACAAACTCATCCAATTCTTCTCTGTGCATAAAAATCCCCTTATCCATAGTTTAACCATCGCGGTTCAAAAGACACTTGTATACAATTCGCTATTTTTTTACAATATCCTGCTTTTTTTCAAAAAAAATTGCATATAATATAACATTTTTTGTATACAGTTCTTTTACAGTATAGTATTCTACCCCGTTTGTCAATATCCTTTTTTATTTTTTTCCAATGCCTGCCGCACCGGAGGCATAAATATTTCTTCAAAAAGAGCTACAGCATAGCTGTCCGTAAGACCAGCCACATAGTCCGTCACGATTTTCTGCCGCCCCCAGCGCTCCTCCCTTTGGATAAATTCCTTGGGCAGCTGGGCAAAATTGTCCAAAAAATAGTGATAGAGCTCCCGCAGTACAAAGGCGGCCTGTTCCCTCTCCCGGGACAATCTGTCCGAATGGTAAATATGCGTAAACATAAATTCCCGAAATATATTCATTGCCTTTTTTATCTCAGCCGATTGCAAAATATCGCCGTTTCCCTGAGAAGCCACAATCATATCCGATACCATGCTGGTAATCATCTGGGATGTATCTGTGCCCAATGCCGCATAAACTTCTGCCGGCAAATCTCCATCATTTATCAGCCCGGCCCGCAAGCTGTCGTCATAATCATGGCAGAGATAGGCAATCCGGTCTGCAGTGCGCACAATGCGCCCTTCCAGCGTTTGCGGCAGGTTCTTCCCGGTGTGGTTTACAATGCCGTCCTTCACCTCAAAGGTAAGGTTCAGCCCCTGTCCGCCCCGTTCCAAAAATTCAACCACGCGCAGACTCTGCTCATTGTGGGTAAAATGACCAATCAGGTTATCCATCACCGATTCCCCGGCATGCCCAAAGGGCGTATGCCCGACGTCATGCCCTAAGGCAATAGCCTCTGTCAGATCTTCATTGAGACGCAAGCCCCGTGCAATGGTACGGGAAATTTGTGAAACCTCCAGACTATGCGTCATACGGGTACGATAATGGTCTCCCGCTACAATATATACCTGCGTTTTATGCTTCAGGCGGCGAAAGGCTTTAGAATGAAGAATCCTGTCCCTGTCCCGCTGGAATTTCGTGCGGAAAGCACATTCCTCCATGGGATGCTTTCGTCTTGCCTCCCTGCTTTTGGCCGCCAACGGCGAAAGCATTTGATATTCCTGTTCCTCAACCCGTTCTCTCACATTCATCTTCGCGTCACCTCCGCTTTACCTCTTATCAGTATACCCTATTTGGACAAATTTTGCCAAACAGACGATTTTGCGGTAAAATAAAAGCAAACAATCGGATAGGGAGTGAATCATATGAACTGTATACGCATCTCTTTGCTCATGCTGGGAATTCTGGTCAGTATGTTCACCCTCTGCGCGGCAGGCAGCCCTGGCAGTGGAAACACCATCAATGCCGATATGGCAAAAAGCAAATATAAACCGGTGGCCAGTGCCGACAACAGCAGCTACAATGAAGAAACCGGCCTCTATACGCTGACCGGCAATGTCTGCATTCAATGTCAGGGGTTCACCATTACCGCAGATACCGCCAAGGTAAACGCCAGCACCCTGCAAGTCTGGGCTGACGGTCATTCCCTGATTACAGAAGGGGAACTGCGTTTTACAGGGGATGCCCTGTATGCCGAACTCACCGAGAATACCGCCTGGTTCTTTGGCACCCGCTGCGGCTGTGAACGTCCGGGGCTTGCCATCCATAGCGACAATATGCAATACAACTGGCAGACTCATATTGTCATCTTTGACGGTCATGTACTTTATATGCAAAAAGGCAAGAACTACACATCCAGCCACTTGGAATATGACCTCAATAAAAACGACATCGTAAGATAGTACGCACCATAGAGTCTGATTTATATCGATAGGAAAAGCCCGCCCCACTGATGATGTCATCAACGAGGCGGGCGCCTTAACACAACGATGTAATAACCAAATTATTCACAGTGCAAATCCACGACTTCTCCCCGCTTTTCCTTGATGACCACTTCCTGCTGGAAGGCAAAGCATTCGTCCGCGATGTCTTTGTTGAGCCACAGCAGACAGATAAGGTTGGGAATCGCCATCAAGCCGTTCATGGTATCCGAGAAGTTCCATACTACTTCCAATGCCGTGGTAGCCCCCACAAAGGTTACCAGACTGAACAGAATACGATAGCCCATGATTACCGGACGCTTCTTAATCAGATATTCCAACGCTTTTTCACCATAGTATTCCCATCCCAAAATGGTCGAGAACGCAAACAAGCTCAGGGAAATCGAAATAATCAGTTTGCCGTAATCACCAAACACCGTACTGAATGCGGCAATGGTAAGTTCTGCACCGGACAGCAGTTCGCCCGTTTCCGGATTGGTCATGCCCAGTATGCCGGAAGATGCGATAACCAGTCCCGTCAGCATACAGACAATCATGGTATCGAAAAACGTTCCCGTCATGTTCACATACCCCTGACGGGAAGCATGATCCGTGCGGGCAGCAGCAGCAGCAATCGGTGCGGAGCCCAGACCGGCTTCATTGGAGAACACGCCGCGGGCTACGCCCCAGCGCATGGAGGTCAGCATAGTAGCCACAATGGAACCGCCCACGCCGCCGGCCACGGAATCAAAGGAAAAGGCCATGCGGAACATTTCTGCTATACCTGCGGGCACAGCTTCGATATTGACCACAATCACAATGACCGCCGTCACAAAATAGAATGCTGCCATACCCGGCACCACCACACTGGACACCTTGCCAATGCTGCGGATGCCGCGAATCAGTACCGACAGGGCCAGCACCGTTATCACCGCACCCGTCACATAATCCGGCACGGCATAGCTGTGCGACAATGCCGCAGCAATGGAATTGGCCTGCGTCATATTGCCAATGCCAAAGGAAGACAGTACGACAAACAGCGCAAAAAGGAACGCCAGTGTCCGTCCGGCAAATTTATTTTTAATCCCGTGACGCATCGCATACATAGGCCCGCCGGACATTTCTCCCACGGCATTGGTTTCGCGATATTTCACTGCCAATACCGACTCGGCATATTTGGTGGAAAGGCCAAAGGCCGCACTAATCCACATCCAGACCAGAGCACCGGGGCCGCCCAGCACCATAGCCGTAGCCACACCTACGATATTACCGGTTCCCACCGTAGCAGAAAGCGCGGTCATCAATGACTGGAAAGGCGAAATATCCCCTTCATGCTCATTCCGGTGACGGAAAATCATCCGAATTGCATAAACGAGATTACGCCAGGGCAGAAAATGCAGCCGTACGGTCAAAAACACGCCGGTTCCTACCAAAAGAGCCAACATTATCGGTCCCCAGACAAAATTATTAATATCTGCCATTAAAGTTGCAAAATTCATACATCCACATCCCTCTAAAAACTAAGAACAGCCTTATTATAATAAACTTATGTTAAGTTGTAAACAGGAAAACTTTTTTCTCTGACGAATTAGTATACATTATAGAAACGAGGAGATAGCGATGAAAAAAATTCCAACCAGTATTTATCTATTGATTGTATCTGCAATTTTGTCCGTGAGCATCGGTTATTATTGGCACACTGCCGGCTTGGATGATGCCACGGTACTGGATGCCGTGGCTGCTGTTTTCATCACGGGGCTTCCCCTGCCTTATATGCTGGGAAAAATTCTTCCTTACACCCGTGGCGCACAACAGGCGAAAAAAAAAGATATTCTTCTTTCTCATAACAGTCAATTGGCAGAAGTCGGAAATATTGATACCTTAATTCTGAACCGTCACGGAATTGTCACCGAAGGTCAGCCTTATGTGGCCAATCTTTATCCGACAGGCGTCAGTCCCAATACCCTGTTAAGCCTTGCTGCCTCTGCCGAAAAGCAGGCCAGCCATCCACTGGGGCGCGCCATCTATGAAACCGCCAGCCAGCGCGGCTTGCAGCTTTTGGAAGCCAGCACCTTTAACGAGATTCCCGGCTGCGGCGTAGAGGCCATTGTCGGACGCAATTCCCTGCGTGTAGGCAGCCTTGCCTGGCTGAAACGCGAAGGCATCGATATCAGTGCCGAACTCATCACGAAAAATGACCAGCTGGCACAAAAAGGACACTGCACAGTCTTTGTGGCCAACGGCAAATATTGCCGGGGCATTATTGCCATTGATGATGCACTCTCTGAGGATACACTAAAGGCTATCCGCAAATTGAAACGGCAGCACATCCATACGGTGATGCTTACCCGTGAAAACAAGCGCACCGCTGAGGCCATCGCCAAAAAGGCGGGGATTGATGCTGCCCATGGTCAGCTGACTACCGAAGGCAAACTGCGGGAAATCCAGCTGCTAAAAGCCCGTGGAACCGGAGTGGCTATCGTTGAGCGCGGACAGGCTGACCCGGAAATTGCTAAGGCAATTGATGTGCTTATCGAGCTGGCTCCTCAAAGGGAAAGCATCACACCTGAGGATACCAATCTTCCGGCCCAACCTCAAAATGACCATGCCATTTTCCTGCAAAGCGGTCTCTTGTGGGACTTTGCGGCCTTGCAGGAAATCGGTCAGCAAACACTAAGCCGCATCAAGCTGAACAAAATCATTTCCCTCATCGCCTTTATCCTGATTCTCCCTCCTGCAGCCGGAGCCTTCTATTCCTTCGGCCTCCCTTTTCTTCCCGCATGGGGTTCCTTAGCAGGCCAAGGACTGGCCTTGCTGCTAGTAACCATCAATTCCCTGCGCTAAATTTCCCCTTTACACACAAGGGAAATCACAATAGCGAAAACTAAAGCCCGGCGGCTGGTGATGTTTACCTTTAAATCACCAGCCACCGGGCGTCTTAGCACCACGATGTAAAACAATAACTCTTATGCCTTAACGTATAAAGTTTTCACCTGTATATTGACTTCATGCACTATCATTCCCGTCATAAACTCCACAGCCTCCCGCACATCTTTCTGTGCCTGCGCCAGTAACGTGGGAATGTGATTGCCATAGGTAAGCACTACACCACAGACAATTTTCAGCCCCTGATCCTCGTTCCCATGCATGAGATGCTTCACCTGCATACCATCCACATTGGTAATGGCTTCAATCTTTTTCAACGAAGCCCGCACAATGGACTTGATGGCCGAATCGTCAATAATCAGCTTTCCATAATAGCTGAATATTGGCCGTACAATGGACTTTTCTCCCAAACGGCGTCTTTGCGTAGAGGAGCGCTTGAAAAGTGTCTGCAAGGGGTCTACCAAATAACCGGAAAAATGCGGCTTCAGTTCAATAGTCGGTACAGGGATAATATGTTTGCCCTCTTTCAGCCGGTAATACTGAGCCTTTTCCATTTCCTGTCTGGTAGCCACGTCCTCAATATGAATAATCTTGGCAATCTGCGGCAAATGCAATGCCTTGGCAATCTTAAAGACCATATTTTCCGAAGTACCCAAAATCAAAATTCGATGAGGCTTTGCTTCCTTAATCGCCGCCTGAACCTCTTCAGCATGTCCCGGCAGAACAAAAATCGCCCGCCGCACAGCCATGATTTTGCTCGGTTCTTTTTTGGCAGAATGGCCCCCCACTATCTTGCCATCCTTAATCAGGATTCCATCATCAATAATGGCGTCAGCCTTATGCTTATGCGCCACAATCAGCGCGTGGTGACTTTTGCCGGTACCGCTGGGTCCGACTAAAGCAATCACATCCATACTCAGCTCTCCTGACTAATTATTAAACTTTCCCAAAGGGCGGTAAAACGCTTCTGCCCATTTATCTTCAATGGTGAATACGCCAACTTCCGATGGCTGCCGTGTAGGATAGCCGTGGAAGTCCGACCCTCCGGCTGGCAGCAGGTTAAACTCCTGTGCCATCATATAATACCGGGCCGTATCACTCGCATCATGACGGGGATAGAATACTTCCAGCCCCTCAATTCCCCGCTTACAGATATCACGCACCAGTTCATCATCACCAACCAGTTTGGGATGAGCAAGCACCGGAGTGCCGCCCGCCGCTTTGATGAGTTCAATGATTTCTTCTACTTCCAAATGATAATGCGGAACATAAGCCGGTTTGCCTTTTTCCAATACGGCAGAGAAAGCCTCCCGTACAGAGGTGAAACAGCCCTTCTTTACCAAAACTCGGGCGATATGGGAACGGCTGATGGATTTACTGCCTCCTGCCAGAGTCAGCACCTCGCCTTCCGTTATCGGATAACCTAACTCCTGAAGCTTTGCCACCATATCGCTGAAACGCGTCCAGCGCGCTTCTGTTACGTCATTCAGCTTGTCAAGCAAATCGGGA
>DJYL01000147.1:0-3331 GCA_002448495.1 Pseudoselenomonas ruminantium
TTCTTGATTTTTTCGTTGTAACCAGCCAGTTCTTCTTCGCTGGGGTTCACGATAATCTTGCCTTCTTCGCCGTCCATGATAACATGGTCGCCATCGGCAATCTTGTCGATGCGGTCTTCTTTATTGAGCCCAACAATGGTCGGAATAGCACGCGCCTTGGCGATGATAACGGCATGAGCAGTCGTAGAGCCGGAGCCTAAGATTACACCGGCAATCTTGTCGGTCGGCATACCGGCGATAACGGACGGTTCGATTTCACGGCCGCAGAGGATAACCTTTTCGTCACCCAGTTCCGGTTCTTTAACGCCCAAAATGTACTTGGCAACACGCTTACCCACATCACGGAGGTCAACAGCGCGGGCTGCGAAATATTCGTCTTCCATCATTTCGAACATCTGTGCCTGTTCTTCAGCAGCTTTCAGCACGGCCTGCGGTGCATTGGCGTCTTCTTCGAGCTTTTCTTCGATTTTCTGCGCCATCATGGGGTCCTGTACCATCATGCGATGTGCTTCCATGATTGCCGCCTGCTCGACCATATTCTGTTTCTGCAGGCGGTCGATGTTTTCACGCAGAGTCTCTGCTACGGCGGTCAGCGCGTCCTGAGCCTTCTTTAACTCCACTTCTTTGGCTTCCGGCTGGTAATTCACCAGATAGCCGTCCAGATTCTGACCTGCGAGCATGATTTTACCGATAGCAATACCGGAAATAACGCCTTTACCTCTGATTGCGTCTGCCATTTTTCTTTTCCCCCTGATATAGTTACCATAATATTATTCGTAAAAAACGCCTTCCTCCAAAGTCTCCAATCCTTGGAAAGAAGGCGCCCTAACCCTACGTCTGCGGGTTAAAAATTATTCTTCGCCGAACTTGGAATCAACGAGATCTTTCAGAGCCTTTACAGCATCTGCTTCGTCCGGGCCGTCTGCAACGATGGTGATTTCCGTACCTTTAACGAGACCCATGCTCATGATCATGAGAATGGACTTGGCATCAACCGTCTTGCCCTTAGCCTGAATCTGCACCTTGGACTTGAACTTCGTAGCCGTCTGTACGAAAATGGATGCCGGGCGGGCATGGATACCAGTTTTGTTTTCGATCGTTACAACTTCCTGAGTCATTTGAAAATCTCTCCTCTTTACTTAACCATATTCTAAAACGAACATGAAAATCTTTAACTATCCTATAGTAATGCAAGTGCCATGCCAACTTTTTAAAAACTTGGTAATTTTTCCTAAGATGGTCATATGTCCTGTATTTGCTGAACTTGTAAAATGAAAAATAATATTTATCCGCCAAAATTACCGCAGGAACAATTCTTGTTTTTGGTAAATATTACCAACTTTATTGGTTTTATTGGTAAATATTACCAACTTGGGGAATTTTTACCAAAATCAAGAAAGGCCGTATTTACGAGCCTTAGCGGCAACTGTTTTGTGGGTTATTTTAAGTTCCTTGGCAGCGGCATTAAAACTGCCGCACTGTTTAAGTGCCTTGGCGATAATGCGTTTTTCGTATTCTTCCCATGGCAGCACCGCACTTTCCGTTTCGAGCCGCTGCACTTCGCGGTCGGCGGCCTCACCTTTGATATACGAGGGCAGCGCTGCCACTGTAATGTGATCGCTGTCCATCAGGGTTATCACCCGCTCAATGACGTTCTCCAATTCCCGCACATTGCCCAGCCATTTGTAACGCATGAGAATATCCATAGCCTCCGGCGTAATACTGCGTACCGTCTTGCCCGTGGCGGCACTGATTTTTTCAATAAAATGTTCCACGAGCAGGGGAATATCGTCAATGCGCTCCCGCAGCGGCGGCAGAATGATGGGAATAACATTCAGCCGGTAATACAGGTCATCACGAAAAGTACCATCCTTGACCATATCTTCCAAATGGCGGTTCGTGGCGGCGATAATCCGCACATCCACATGGACGGTTTCCTCGCCGCCCACCCGGTCAAATTCCTTCTGCTGGAGCACCCGCAGGAGTTTGACCTGCATCTTCTTGTCCATTTCCCCGATTTCATCGAGGAAAATTGTGCCGTGGTCAGCCAGTTCAAATTTGCCCAGCTTGCGTTTTACCGCACCGGTGAACGCGCCTTTTTCATGACCAAAGAGTTCCGATTCCAGCAAGGTGCCGGGGATAGCCCCGCAGTTTACGCGGATAAACGGGCCGCGCCGCCGTTCGCTGGCATAGTGAATGCCCTCGGCAATGACCTCCTTGCCGGTGCCGCTTTCGCCGCGAATCAGCACCGTTGCCCCAGAATTAGCTGCCTTGGAGGCCAGCGCCAGCACATCAATGACCTTGCCGCTTTTGCCGATATAGTTGGCAAAGGCATTGGCGGTTTTTTTCGTGCGCAAGAGTTCCTGTTCCAGATATTCCGCCCGCGCCGATACCTGTGACAGCCGCGCCATAAGGTTTTGCAGTTCCGTAATATCCTTGATAACCGAGACAACACCGGCGATTTCTCCATTAATAAAGATTGGATTGACATTAGCCACGACGGTAGTCCCATCCTTTTTGCGGCTGATACTGCCGATACGCGCCACGCCTGTGCGGAGCACTGCACAGCGGTTGCCATCCGGCGCGGTCTTAAAGACATTCTGCCCCATGACCATTTCCGGCGTTTTATGGACAATGCGCAGATAGGAGGGATTGACGTAGGTGATTTCCCCGGTTCTGTCCACCACGCAAATGCCGTCCTGCACCGCCTCCAATATCATCTGCAAGCGTTCCTGCATCAAGGCGTTTTCATGCAGGAGCTTATCCATTTCATGGATTTTGCCCGGCTCCCGCATTTCAAAGTCGCCTTCCAAAAAACGCACCATCTCATAGACAGCCTGCCTGCCGGCATCCCCTTCGGCAGAGACAAAGAGCGAATCCCCCTTGCAAATTTTAAGCGCCACCAGCTTCATCAGACTGCGCATCTCAAAGCGCTCACTGCGCTGGCTGCGCAGAAACAGGGGGGTTGCATATTTTTCGCTTAGTTCCTTGGCCCGCTGGACAATCATGGCGGCAATACGGGCATGGATGCCGCTTGCATGCTGTACTACGGCCTCCTGTTCATACATCATAAACAGCCGGTGCTCCTTTCTTTACAAATAAGGACGGTGCCTGATGGCAGCCGTCCTCATGCTACAAACAATTAGAATATATCTTTGGCCAAAACAATCGTCTCATCGCGGTTCGGGCCAACGGAGACAATGCCCAGCTTGATGCCGGTTACTTCTGCCATACGCTCTAAGTATTTCTTGGCATTTTCCGGCAAGTCTTCGTACTTGCGGATTTTGCTGATATCCGTGTTCCAGCCCGCAAAAGTCTCATACACCGGCTC
>DJYL01000147.1:3435-3620 GCA_002448495.1 Pseudoselenomonas ruminantium
TAGGCTACGCACATCTTGATTTCCTCGAATTTATCGAGAATGTCCAGACGCGTTACCGCCATGTAGTCGATACCGGAGATAAGACCGGCATAGCGCACCACGCAGGCATCGAGCCAGCCCGTGCGGCGGGGACGTCCCGTAACCACACCATATTCATGGCCCTCTTCACGGATTTTTTCACCGAT
>DJYL01000189.1 GCA_002448495.1 Pseudoselenomonas ruminantium
TGTTTGTTGATGATTTCTTCCAATCGCATGCAAATCCCCCCAAATCTTCCCTAAGTATAGCAAATTCACGGGCATTTCGCCAAATATTTGCCGTGAAATCCAGCTAAATCCCCATTCGTCCAAAGTGGCCGTCAACACTATACTAAAATCAGCAAAAGCTTAAGGGAGGATTGAACGATGTACAGCCTGCAAGAAGAAAATGAACTCATCCGCCTTGCCCGGCAAGGCAGTACTACTGCCTGTGAAAAACTGCTAACTGCCTATACTGGACTATTCAAAAATATGCGCCACCGTTATGCCCACGCTCCCAGTGGAAAACTTCTGTCCGACGATATACAAGGCATTTTACAATTAGCCTTTATGGAGGCCATCTATGCCTTCGAACCTGCACGCGGCATAAACTTCGCCGCCTTTCTGCAAAGCCGTCTGCATGGGGCCATATACAAAGCATTCAAAAACACCTGCAATTACAGCAGACATACGGCCCATCCCACACTTCCGGATGGTGATGACCATTTCGCTTACTTCGACAATCTGGAAAATCATCACCCATCCCCGGAGCGCCAACTGCTTGCCCGGGAAAAACTCCAAAATATCGTAAAGGAATTAACGGCCGCCGAGAAAGAATTACTGCATCTCATCTATGTGCGTGAATTGCCGCAAAAAGCTGCCGCACAGCTGTTGAATATCACACCACAGGCCGTAAGCAAACGAAAACGAAACTTAATCACCAAAATAAAAAAACTCGCCTAAGCGAGTTTTTTTATTTACATTAATTTACAGCAGCCTTGTAAGCAGTCCAAGCCTGGAAATAAGGCAGGAGATCTTCCTTCCAGAAGAATGCATTGGTCTTCGGTACATAAACAATGTCCCCATCCTGCACAAAAACATTCTGTGTTAAGTCATGACGGCGGATAAAGTTCTTGATATTCAACTGCCGATAGTACATCGTACCATCCACTACGCGAATAACCTGCACTTTGGTGCTGCGTCCATATTTAGTAATGCCACCTGCAGCTGCAATTGCCGCATAAGCATTCAAATTGTCTATCCCCATATTTTTTATACCCGGTGAAGCTACTTCTCCCATGACATAAACTTTACGCGGGCCATAAGATTTAACCGACAGGTACATTTCCGGAATTTTTACATAACGGCTCAATTTATTCCGAATAAGTTCCGTTGCCTCGTCCAAAGTCAAACCAGCTAACTTCATGCTGCCAATATAAGGCAATGAGGCTTTGCCATCCGGACCAATCTGTACAGAATCCGCCTCACCTTTTTCATTAGCCGAAGAACCTGTCGTATAACCAAGACCATTGGGAAAGCCCAATACACTCAGTACAATGACATCATATTTGGCCAAACGATAATCGCCCGTCAGCTGTCCAGTCTTCAAGCCAGCGGTGGTAAACACATCCGCATTCTCTACATAGGCATCCGGCATTGGAACAACCGTTTCCGTATTTTTCACTTCCACGGACTTATAACCAGCAGTTTCACTCATCACCGCGCCAGCTTCCGAAGCAGCCTGCACGGAACTCCCCGTAAGACAAAGCGCTGCTGCCAGCAGGCAACTGCAAAACAAATCTTTTCTTGCCATTATGACACTCCCTCAAAAGTCGATTTCATCTTTAATCCATTCAATTATAACGCCTAACACTTATGACCGTCAACAACAATCACATCATTGCCGGCAAGGATGTCGAATTTATCGGCAAAGTTTTTTTCATGAGATTCTGCACGCTTTCCCGTTCGACAAAAAGCAGCGGCATATCCAAATTCGTCAATTTCGCATCTTCTCCCCGCAGGATATTGAGCAGATAACTGGCGGCCTTCATCCCCATAAGTTCATAGTCAAAGGCTACCGTGGTAAGCGCAGGATAAACTACCGCGCCCACATCGTAGCCGCCAAAGCCTGCCACGGATATTTCCTCGGGAACCTTGACCCCCCGCTCATGAAAATAGCGCAGTATTCCCAGACTGATATTATCCGTAGCCCCCACCACTACGCTGGGGGCTATTTTGCATATTTCCTCTGCCTGATTATAGGCCGAAAGAAAATCAAATCCGGTTTCCACAAAGTCCACTTTCGCATCTGTCCGGCCTTCGCAAAACCCTGCCATAAAGCCTTCCTTACGCTCAATGCCCACGGCTTCATCGCTTTCCGTCACACCGGCAAATACCGCATGTTTATGCCCCATCTGCCGCAAATAAACGCCCATGCGATGTCCTGCCGCCGCATCATCGATTTTCAGGCAGTGAACCGCTGCATTTTTCTGCCCCGTATAAAGAATGGGCAGTCCCCATTCCTTGGCACGGCGTATGTGTTCATCGGTAAGTCCCACGGAATCAACCAAAATGGCATCTACCCCCTGCTGCTGTAGCTTTTGCATACTTTCCAGTTCTTTCTTCTGCGAAAGCTGACTCACCAGCAGAATGCTCTGATACCCTTCCGGCTCCAGCACCCGTGTAATACCGGAAAGCAATTTGCCGACAGTCACCGAATCCATACGGGGAAGCACAATGCCAATCAGCTTGCTTTCTCTGGTCTTCAGGCGTTTGGCAAAAAAATTCGACTGAAAGCCGGTTTTTTCAATTGCCTTGCGCACCTTGGCCTGTTTTTCCGCGCTGATATAGCCGTTATTTAAATAGCGGGAAACCGTACTTTTGGAAACCCCCGCCAATTCCGCGACATCTTTGATGGTTACTTTTTGTTGTTCCATACATATCCCCAAATCTGTTTTCGTTACGTTTACAATTACTATATTAGGAGATTTTATGGAAAAAAGCAAGGAAAATGTGGAACTAATTCCATATATCAAATATTCGGCAGCTGCCAGTTGATGGGTTCCTGACCTGTGCTCTGCAAAAATTCATTGACCCTGGAAAACGGACGACTGCCAAAGAACCCACGGAAAGCCGACAATGGACTGGGATGCGGTGATTCCACGATAAAATGCTGCGGATTGGTAATCATAGCCTTCTTGCGGCGGGCAGGCGAGCCCCAGAGGATAAACGCCATCGGCTTTTCCCGCTCATTGAGCAGGGAGATAATCTTATCCGTAAACGTCTCCCAGCCCTTCCCCTGATGCGAAGCCGCCTGATGTGCACGAACAGTCAATACCGTATTCAAAAGCAGCACTCCCTGCTCCGCCCAAGGCTTTAAGCAGCCATTATTCGGCACCGTACAGCCTAAATCCGTGGAAAGTTCCTTAAAGATATTGATAAGTGACGGCGGCGGCTCCACGCCCGGCTGCACCGAAAAAGACAGCCCATGCGCCTGCCCCTCCCCATGATAGGGGTCCTGTCCTAAAATAACCACCTTCGTATCGGCGTAACTCGTATAATGCAGGGCATTAAAAATCGAATACATATCCGGGAAAATCTGCCGCGTGCGGTATTCGTTAATCAAAAACTGCCGCAGTTCCCGATAATATGGCTTAGCCATTTCGTCCCGCAAAAGGTCAGCCCAGTCATTATGAAAAATCTCCATTTGATTACCAACTCCTATTCGATATAAAAGCCCCCGCCCGCAATAACCTGACAAACGAAAGCCCACTCCGAGCCTCCCTTGCCGCCTCGAAAAACCCTTCGTGAGCCGGAAAGAAAGCATCCGCCACGAACTTTCCCGCCACTTCCGTCAGCCAAATCTCCTTCGCATAAGGCAGCAGCAAGGAGTAAACCTCCCCGCCCCCTATGCAGATAAACTTC
>DJYL01000081.1 GCA_002448495.1 Pseudoselenomonas ruminantium
GACGCAATTTCTTGTACAGGGCAACATGCTTTTTGACCTGTTCTTTTTCTTCGGCGCTCATGCGGGTAATGTCCAGCTCATAGCCAAAATCGCCGCCAAAGGCGCAGAGTGTCCGCGTCTGCAGGCTCGTGACACGGCCTACCTGATGGTTCGGTGTCACCGATACATGGGCTCCCATGGTAATCGGCGGGAACACCAGGCTCGTGCCGCTCTGAATCGACAGACGACAAATGGCATCGGTATTGTCACTCGTCCAGGTCTGGGGCATGTAGTAGAGCATGCCCGCATCAAAGCGCCCACCGCCGCCGGAGCAGCTTTCAAAGAGCACATTAGGGAATTTTGCCGTCAGGCGCTCTAATACATCATAGAGTCCCAGTACAAAGCGGGTCTTCGTTTCGCCCTGCCGCTCTGCGGGCAAGGCTGCCGAAAATGCCTCGGACAGATGGCGGTTGAAATCCCATTTCACATAGTCAATCTCAGCAGACGACAATATATCACCAACAACTTTTACGATATAATCGCAGACTTCGGGACGGGATAAATCCAATACCAGCTGATGGCGGCTGAAGCTTGACTTGTAATCCGGCACATGGAGAATCCAGTCGGGATGCGCACGGTAAAGCTCGGAATCTACGGAAATCATTTCCGGCTCGAACCATAGGCCGAATTTCAGCCCACGCTTATGCGCCGAAGCCGACACGCCTTTAAGTCCCTGTTTCAGTTTGTCCGTATTGACAAACCAATCGCCCAGACTGCTGTTATCGTCATTGCGCTTGCCGAACCAGCCATCATCGAGAACTAAAAGCTCCAGCCCCAAATCGGCGGCAGACTGCGCCAGATTGTCGATTTTTTCCTCATCAAAGTCAAAGTAGGTAGCTTCCCAGTTGTTGACGAGAATCGGGCGCAGTTCATGCTGATACTTGCCACGCACGATATGTTCCCGCACCGTCTGATGGAACGTCTGACTCATGCCGTTAAGACCTTTATCGCTGTATACGAGCATGGCTTCCGGCGTCTGGAAACTTTCACCTGCACCCAAGTGCCATTTGAATTCAAAGGGATTGATGCCGCCGATAACTCTGGTCGTACCGAACTGCTCCACTTCGGTGACAAAGGAGGCTTCGCCGCTCCAAATCAGGCTGAAACCATAGACTTCCCCGCTCGTTTCGCCGGCATCTTTGCGCGCCAGTGCCAGGAACGGCGACTGCTGATGAGAGCTGGCGCCGCGGCGGCTGCCCGTTTCCTGCACGCCCCGCATCAGCGGCACACGCTCCAGACTGCGCTCTGCCGCATGACCACCGTACAGACTAAGGCGGTCAAAATCATGGTCGGCAAAGTCGAGCGCAAAGCTGGCAGCACCGGTTAAATCCAGTGCCTCGCTGCCACAGTTGGAAATCTTGGCACTGCGGGTCAGCATGGCCGAATCATTCAGCAAAGTGTAGAAAAGTTCCACGGCGAGTTTTCCCTGACTGTCCTGCAGGTAAATATGCAGAGTTTCGGCTTCGTTTTCCTCGGCATATACGGCGGGCAGACCTTTAAGTTTTGGTTTGCCTGCCGTGATTTCGTAATGGTCATAGAACAGTTCCGTTACCGTCGTGCCGTTTGCCAGCCGCACTTCATAAGCGGGCAGGCGGTAGTCCCCATGGCCATAGGCGGGGTATTCCTGCGGCAGAACATCCAGCGAGAAGGTACGCTCGTTGGGATATGCGGCCGGCTGCGGGGAAAAGGCCCTATCGATGGACTGCATGGGTGCCGTATCGCGGAATTTCTTCAGGGGACGACCCCAATAACGGTGCAGCAGATAACGGTCACGCACCACCTGCAGCACATAGCTTACCTTATCATTATGCAGGTGGAATACACCTGTTGCCTGGTCAAAATCAATCATTTCGCAGCCTCCTTAAATCCCCTGAAAATAGAATTCCAAATGCATATTCTCATTCTTCATGCGGTATTCTTCAAGTACCGGTGCCCCCCAGGTATTGTCACCGCCTACGCCGCACTGGCCGGCAGATACCCGCAGGAATGTATGATGTACCTGCGGCAGGTCATAGCTGTGGCGGGCGTTTTCGAGTTCATGAGCACTGTACGGCAGTGCCGAAGCAGCGAGCGGAATATCGCCGCTAATCCGCACGCCCCGGCCCCGCTTGTCGGTAACTTCCAGCCAGCGGACGCCATTGTGATTGCCACATTCCTGCGGCAGAAGGTAATCTTCCATCTCTCCGGCAACGGTGCTGGAGTAGATGCCCAGCTTTGCGCCTTCCTGACGGTCGATATAGTTGGCTGCCGGGCCATAACCATAGTAGCGCAGCTGGTCATAATCAGCTGACAGGGTAAAGAGCATGGCAAAGTCGGGAATCTCCGGCAGGCCGTCTGCCTTTTCGTAATCGAGTTCCGTCTTTAAGCTGCCATCCGCGCAGACCGTATAGGTAATCGTGCAGGCAGAAAGCGGCTGGGTAGCCAGTTCATAGGTAAAGCGCACCTGTACTTCAGCTGCCTGATATTCCTTGATGCCCAGCTGACCGAACCAGTTAAATTCCTGCCATTTGCCATCGACCAGCATTTCCTTCTTTACACAGCGGCGGTAAAGGCTGGCCAGTTTCCACTGCGCCACGACAAAGTCACGGCGGCAACCGTAATCGTTGTCCACCGGTGCCCGCCAGAAGGACGGTTTAGGCATTTCTTCCAACAGTTCCACACCATTGAGCTTATAGGATACCAGACTTCCCTGTGCACTGGAGAACAAAATCTCACCGCCAGCGAACTGCACGCCCAGATTGATATCCCCCTGCACCACATGCAGCGGTGTTTCACCGCAATCCGTAAGCGGCAGATGGGCTGTATAATGAGCAGGTTCTTCCACCTCTGCTGCCTCTACGGCTTCAGCAGGGCTTGTGACGTCCACTTCTTCCACCTGCCATACGCCCTGACCAAAGGCCACTTCATAGCCCTTCTTGGCCCAAGCCGTATCCTCTTTCAACAATAGCGAAACCGTAAGGCTCTCCTCGCCGGCATCGGTTACGGGCAGGAAATCCAGTTCCAAGCGCTGTTTTTCACCAGGCTTGACGCTCGGCGCAGCCTCCGTCTTTTCCCAGATTTTTTTACCATCCAGCAGCAGTTCATAATGCAGGTCGTACTCGCCGGCATCGGTGAACAGGCTGATATTTTCCAGCGTTACGCCATCGGCTTCCACGTCAAGATGGAAGTTCTGATAGTTGAATTTTACGTCCTGCAATTTGGCCGTAAGTTTCCTGTCCGCATAGAGAATGCCGTCACCGCTGAAATTGTAATCGCTGGAGCGGTCGCCGAAGTCACCGCCATAGGCCAGGAATTCCTTGCCATAACGGTCTTTTTTCGCAATGGCCTGGTCGACAAAATCCCAGATAAAGCCACCCTGATAGCGTGGTTCGCGCTCCGTGAGTTCCGTATACTTGTGCATACCGCCATTGCTGTTGCCCATGCTGTGCGTGTATTCACAGCAGAGGAACGGCTTTTCGGGATGCTCGGCCAAGAACTTTTCAATGTCGGCGACCTTGGTATACATCTGGCTTTCCATATCGCTGGTATTGTTGTAGCGTCTGTCCCAGAAAATGCTCTCATAATGCACAAGGCGGGTCGGGTCGGTCTTGCGGAAATACTCGCTCATGGCGAAGATATCCTTACCGCCACAGGACTCATTGCCGCAGGACCAAATGATGATGGCCGCATGATTCTTGTCCCGTTCGAGCATGGATTTGGCGCGGTCTAAGATAACCGCCTGCCATTCATCATGGTCGTTGGGAATGGTATGTTCATCGCGGGCCAGCACGCCGTTTTTCTGCCAGGTGCCATGCGTTTCGAGATTGGTTTCGTCAATCACATAGAGGCCATAACGGTCACAGAGTTCATAGATATAGCTGGAATTGGGATAATGTGAGCAACGCAGGGCGTTGATATTCTGCCGCTTCATCGTGATGATGTCCTGCTCAAAATCCGCCGGATTCATGGCCCGCCCGCGATAGCAGTCAAACTCATGACGGTTCACGCCCTTGAACACAATGCGCTGACCGTTAATTTTCATCAAGCCGTCTTCGAGCTTGAACTCACGGAAGCCCACATTATAGGGAATGACCTCCTGCAGATTGTCGGCTTCATCATAAACCGCCAATAACAGCTTGTAAAGATGCGGGTGCTCGGCACTCCAAAGATTAACGTCTTTCACCGTCAGAATAAACTCATCATGACCTGCGGCGCCGATAATATCCTCCTCTGCAATGAGACTCCCCTCCGGCGAAAGCAGGCTCACTTTAACCTTCTTTTCATGAGCACCCGACCAACGGATTTCTCCCGTCAGTTCACCATCATGGTAATCGTTTACCGGAAGCGCCGTAAGCTTCAAATCCTCCACATGGATACGCGGTTTCGTATAGATAAGCACTTCCCGGAAAATCCCGCCAAACCGCCAGAAATCCTGATCCTCAATCCAGCTTCCCGAAGAAAAGCGGAAAACGCGCAGAGCAAGTTTATTCTCGCCTTTCGTCAGATACGGCGTCAAATCAAAATCAGCCGGTGTAAAGCTGTCCTCACTGTAGCCCACATAATGACCGTTCAGGTAAACTGCCACCGCCGATTCCACACCTGCCAATGACAGACAGAGATTATCCCAGCCCTCCGGCAGATAAAAATACTTCACATAAGAACCGGTAGGATTAAAATGCTGCGGCACCTGTCCGGGCAGTACCGCTTCATGCCCATCCCACGGATAGGTCTGATTGGTGTACTGCGGTACGCCATAACCTTCCATCTGGAAATGCGCCGGCACACGAATGGTCTCCCAATCCCGGCAGTCATAATCCAACGCCTCGAAGCCTTGCGGCGCCAAACGCGGATTCTTGGCATAATGGAAATACCACAGCCCGTCCAGCGTACGTACATACGAGGACTCACCGCGATTTAATTCCGCCATATCCCGATAATAGTGATGGTCGCTATGAGCAGGCAGACGGTTCTCCGCAAAAAATTCGGGGTCGGCCAGTCTGGACAAAGAAAATTGCACTTCTGACATGAGAATTCCTCCCTCAGCATCTATAGTAAACGATTTCTTTTTAATCTATCCCCATTATACACGCACAAACAAGAAAAAACAAGCGATTTTTCCGATTTAATCGCTTGTTTTTGCAGCATTTCTGATATCCGTAATCTTCTAATGCAGGATGAAGATGAAAGAGCGAAGAATATAATCATGAACTATAGATATCTGGCGACAAAATTTCGCCCCTAAAAAACCTGCAAAATATTTTCCAGAAAGGGTGTTCGTTTTGAAAATCGTAATTGCAATGGATTCATTCAAAGGCAGCCTGAGTTCTATTGAAGCAGGGAATGCCGTTTGTTCCGGCATTTTACGTGTCTACCCGGAGGCAAAAATCAACGTGCTTCCCTTGGCTGATGGCGGTGAAGGAACGGTTGAAGCCCTCACGCTCGGTCTGGGTGGCGAGCTTCAGTCCATAGAAGTAACAGGCCCTATCGCTGGCCAAAAAGTCGCAGCCCGCTATGGTATTTTACGGGACAAAAAAACAGCCATCATCGAGATGGCTGCTGCAGCAGGTCTGACTTTGCTTCCCCCGGAAAAGCGCAATCCTCTTTATACTACGACCTATGGCGTTGGTGAAATCCTGCGTGATGCCATCCATAAAGGCTGCCGTCATTTCATCATCGGCATTGGCGGCAGTGCCACCAACGATGGCGGGCTGGGTATGCTTCAGGCTCTGGGCTGGCAGATGCTGGACAGCTCGGGAGAAGCCGTTTCCCATAATGCCCTGGGGCTGGAAAGATTAGCCGTCATTGACGATTCGACTGTGCTTCCGGAACTAAAAGAATGCACGTTCCGTATCGCCTGTGATGTGACCAATCCCCTTTTAGGGGCAGAAGGATGCAGTGCTGTATTCGGCCCCCAAAAAGGAGCGCCACCGAATAAGATTCCCCTCATGGACAAATGGCTGCAGCACTACGCCGCGCTGGCCCAAGAAAAGTACCCGCAGGCAAATCCCCAAGCGCCCGGAGCAGGGGCTGCCGGCGGACTGGGATTCGCCTTTCTGACCTTTACTCAGGCTGCATTAGAATCGGGCATTGACATCGTCATGAGGGAAACCCGGCTCGAAGAACAGATTGCCGCTGCCGACATGGTTATCACCGGAGAAGGACGGCTTGACGGGCAGACCATAATGGGCAAAGCCCCCATAGGCGCAGCCCGAATCGCAAAAAAATACGGCAAACCCGTCATCGCTTTTTCCGGCTGCATAGCACCAGAGGCCAGACTGTGCAACAACCACGGCATAGATGCCTACTTCCCCATTCTGCGGCAGATTACTACGCTGTCACAGGCTCTTGAATCCACAAACGCTCAACAAAACATGACGGATACCGTAGAGCAGGTTTTCCGGCTTATCAAAATTGCTCCGAATATGTAGATATATAGCCCCCAAAACGATTCTATGTCAATAGAGTCTTTTGAGGGCTATGATTTACCGGTTATCCGGCGCCAGAATCAGCAACACCGGCAGATTAGATGCTCCCGGCGGTGAATACTGCAAAGCGAAGTTCCGATTGGGCTTATAGCTGCCCATATGGGATAGTTCAAAATCGGACGTCAAAATGACGTTTTTCCCTAGATGCAGTTCTAAATTCGCGGGAGTAACATCG
>DJYL01000159.1:0-1051 GCA_002448495.1 Pseudoselenomonas ruminantium
CCAGCGCCCGTAATAACGGATGAAAGGCGAATCGGCAGCCGGGTGCACCGCTTCGCCGGAGGCATATTCCACTCCCGTAAAGAGAAAGGCCGCACTAAAAACAGCCAGCAGCAGTAAAGAAATTTTCCTGAACATAATATCACCTCTGGTCAGAATGTTTATCGCTGTGAAAACTCATATAGTATCTTTTGCTTATATTCTGACGGAATATGGTTTTTCCTGCTTTGCTTAGTAATTATTTCCGCAAGGTGATGCTGTGATTAATAATTATTCTTGATTTTACTAAATATATTGACAATTTAACGATTGATTGCCTATAATAGTAATTGGTAAAGGGTATTTTCATTGACAAATGTCCTTGATTTTGCTAAGATTAGGAATGAAATTGATAATATTTCTACATTATCGTTTTATTCTCCAATGGCAGAATGGGGAAGCGGATACCCAATAAAGAAATAGGCGGGGTTAGCCCTGTTTATATGTTGTTCTATGTTAAGGAGGATGGATTCGATGTTCCAGAAAACTGATTTTTGGATTGGTCTGGCTGTAGGTGCTGTTGCCGGTATCTTCGGTTATCGTTTCATGCAGGAGCGTGAAGCACAGATGGCTGCTATGCAGGCTGCTGCTCCGACTGCTGAACTTCCGGTTGCTGAATTGCAGCGTCAGAAGGAAGAATTGGAAGACCTGATTGCAGCTCAGGAAGCCAAAAAAGCTAAATAATAAATCGTTTTGACGAGTGAAGAGACTGCCGCTCTTTGGTTAGCGGCGGTCTTTTCGTGCAAATGGGGAGGAAAAAGTTTTGAGTTTGCTGGGAAACATCCAAATCCCAACCAATAAATTGGACTTATTTATCCGTTCCGTGGACATTTCGTCCTATCTGCCCGGACGNNCAGAAGGAAGAGCTCGAAGATTTAATCGCAGCTCAGGAAGCTAAAAAGGCTAAATAATATAATTCGTTTTTGACGAGAAAGGAGACTGCCGCTCTTGATTTTTGCGGCAGTCTTTTCTTGTCAGCAGGGAGGAAATTGTTTTGAGTTTGCTGGGAAACATC
>DJYL01000159.1:1176-4977 GCA_002448495.1 Pseudoselenomonas ruminantium
CCTTTGGCGAGATTGACAGTGTGCAGACCAATACTACATCGGGTTCCATACTCATCCTTTATGAGCCGGAAAAACTCCGCCGCAACGCCGAACTGCGCAAGGTGGAAGAATATATTATGACGCATGCAAGGAGGAAATAACGAATGTCTTATGTATCTGGATTTATGATGGGGGCGGCTATCGGCAAGAGCATTCGCCAGATGGTAGCAGGAGGCGGTGCAGGCAGGGCTGTGCGTAGCCAGCGTGTTAGCATGCCAGGCGCAGCTGCTATAAAACAAACGGGTTGTCCGCACAAGGGCGGTTTTAAGCTGGTGTCAGATTTGCCGGGGCGCCGCCGTTATCGGGCCGGTCATATTTCGGCAGAACTGGCAGCGTTGCTGGAAGAAAAACTGGGCAGTCTCAGCTATGTGAAATCTGTGCAGGTAAATGCTGTTAGCGGCAGTATTCTGCTGACCTTTGCCGCAGAGGATGATGTGCATATCGATAAACTGGCCAAATGGCTGGATCGCCATATTTTTGGCGGCAGGAAACATTTTCATGCAGGTGAAGGTTTCCGCAAGGTATTCAACAATGAATCCCATGCAGGCAGCATCACGCGCAGCATTCGCAATACGGCGCGGGCCTTCAGTCAGTGGATTAAAGACCATACCTGCGGCTGGTTCGATATGAGTTCTTTGGCTTCGCTGTTGTTCCTGCTTCGCGGTCTCAGAAAAATGATGCTTACTAAGCAGTATCCTTCTGGCTCACAGATGCTCTGGTGGGCGGTTACGTTGATGAGAGGATGGCGCACCGTATGATGTACGGAAATTGTTTCTTTCACTTGCAGGCGGCACTGAATCGTGAAGAACGGGCAAAACTTGCCGCCAAAATCCGCCGCAACCGCAATATCATTGCGGTGACGGTGGATGAACGCAAGGTGCATATCTGGTATAAACGCCAGATGACGGCTTATCAGCTGCAAGAGATTCAAAAGATGCTGATTGAAACCGTAAAGCGCCTGCAGGAAGCGGCGATTACCCCCGCAGAAAGACTGGCGGAATATCGCCGGGATGCGGTGATTTCTCTGGCTGGTTTTGCGGCTATGGAAGTCTTGAAGCGCACGTCACCGCAGCTCTTTGTGGGCAGTAAGATTTTGCGCAGTCTGCTGGTGCTGGGCATTGCGCGGAAGTTTATCCAGAACGGCGTGAGCGGCGTAGTCCGCGACCATCAGCCCAATGCCGATACGTTGACGGCTACGGCGGTTATCGCCTCGGTGCTGGCGGGCAAACCTGAATCCAGTCTGACGCTTTTAGCACTTTCCAACGGGGCAGAAATGCTCACGAGTTACGCCGCCGAGAAGGCGCGCACGCATATTTCGGGGCTGTTATCCCTTGACCAGCGTTATGTATGGCTGGTGGAAGGGGAGGTGGAGAAGAAGGTTCCGGTAGAGCAGGTCAAGGTTGGCGATATTATTGCCGCCCATGCCGGGGAAAAGATTGTGGTGGATGGCCGGGTAATTGCCGGGGATGCCGCTGTCAATCAGGCCTCGATTACCGGTGAGTCCAATCCGGCCATGAAACACACGGATTCTCCCGTTTATGCCGGCAGTGTAATGGAGGCGGGCGAGCTTACCATCAAGGTGGAAAAAGTCGGTAAGGACACATCGCTTGCCCATATCGTGCATTTGGTCGAGGAAGCACAGAACCGCAAGGCTCCCGTGCAGAATTTTGCCGACAAGATGGCCAATTTCCTCGTGCCGGTTTCCTTTATCGGGGCGGGCATCGTTTATGGTGCTACCCGCGACTGGCAGCGCGTGCTGAACCTTTTGTTTATCGACTTCTCTTGCGGTCTGAAGCTGTCCACGGCTACGGCGATGTCGGCAGCTATCGGTGCGGCGGCCAAGCGCGGTATTCTCGTCAAGGGCGGCAACTATATCGAAGCGCTGGCAGAAACCGATACGGTGGTGCTCGATAAGACCGGTACGCTCACCGTGGGCATTCCGCAGATTGCCTTTGTCAAAACCGCCAAGGGCGTAGCGGAAAAGGAAATGATTCTGCTGGCTTCGTCTGCCGAGCAGCATTCTGTTCATCCGCTGGCGGTAGCTATTCAAAAATACGTGGAGGCACAGGAGTGGACTTCTCCTCAGCATACGTCCTCCCAAACGATTGTGGCTCGTGGTATGCAGGCCAAGGTGCCGGACTTTGAAGGCTATAAAGGCGGCCTTATTCGTGTCGGCAGTCTTAAATTCCTGCGGGAAAACGGCATTGAGGATACGGAAGGATTGGCAGATGGTCTGGCGTTCAAGAACCTTCTCTATGTAGCCCGCGATAAGGAATTGATTGGGGTTATCGGCATTGAAGACCCCATTCGTCCGAAGATGAAAAAGACGCTCAATCAGATGCGCCGTCATGGTGTGGATGAAATCGTCATGCTTACCGGTGACAGCAAGGCGGTAGCCGCCGAAGTGGCGCATAACATGGATATCGACTCTTACCATGCCGAAATCCTGCCCGAAGACAAGAGTCACTATGTCAATAAGCTCAAACAGCGGGGAACCGTGATGATGGTCGGTGACGGCATCAATGATGCGCCGGCGCTGGCCTTCTCTGATGTAGGTGTGTCTTTAGGCGGACGGCAGACGGATATTGCCGCAGAATCCTCGGCAGTAACCATTCATTCCGAAGACCCGGAACGGCTGATTGAAACCTTGCAATTAGGGCGCCGGACGATGGATTTGGTGCATCAGAATTTCATGGCAACGATTCTCGTCAATTCTTCGGCGATGCTTTTGGGTGCCTTGGGCAAAATCAGTCCGCTGTGGGCGGCGGTGATTCACAATACCGCAACCCTTGCGGTTGTACTTAATAGCTGTCGTATCTTAAACAGCGGCAAGCAGGGCTTCTTTGCCCGCAACCGCCGGGCAGCGTAACGCTGGAAAAGAGGGATTATCATGCAGTGTGATTTGAAGAATTTACCTTTGGGTCTGCCCTTGACGGTGGCTTCGCTAGGCACTATTGCCACACTGAAGGCAGGGAAAAATCTGCACGCCGGCTTTGGTATTGCCTGGGCGGCATTGACCTTTTTCCATGGCTGGCAGCATCATAAGAAGATGAAAGCGGATGCCTGCAGGCTGTTTGGCTGCAAGTCCAAGGCTGAGGAAAAATCTGCTGAGCCATTCTGGGAACTGGTGGACAGCTTTCAGGTAGATGCCTATGTACCCGGCCGGGTGCGCCTGCGCAGCAGCTTGCTCGCGGCTAATCCACACTGGCAGCAGCCGCTGGAGGATTATATCCAGTCCTTTACGGGGGTAAAATCTGCCTGCATAAACACGGTGACGGGCTCCCTGCTTATCACTTATGACAGGGATAAATTGAAACCCAGGCTTATGGATTTAGAGCAGCGGCTGGCGGAACTTGCACCAACACAGCTGTAAATACATAAGACATAAGACATAAGACTGAAAAGATTGCTGACCGCAATTTAAATGTGGTCAGCACATTTTTTTAGAATATGGGGGGAGTTTTTGTAGAAAAGTTTGAATAATTATATTATAATGAGTATAAGGGGGAGTATCTCCTTTTTCCCCTGCCGTGGTGGGGGAAAGGTAAACTTTTTGGGGAAAGCTGGGGAATATGCGAATGAAACGATATGATACTTATTCATTTATTATGGCGCTTGCGCTAGGTTTTATGGGGGCTGGTCAGACGTTTGTGGAGGCAGCTGCCAATCCTACAGATATTGCTGGTATGCAGATGGAACGTGACCGCAGGGATATAGAACGGGAACAGGTGCGCGAGGAGATTGCGGAGGATGAAGCCGCCA
>DJYL01000105.1:0-1755 GCA_002448495.1 Pseudoselenomonas ruminantium
TTTTTGAGCATTGATAAGGCAAAAAAAATATGCTATGATAAAGCCCAAAATAAGATAACTCATCAGCGAAAGGACATGCTATGGAACTGGATATCCGCGTACTGAAATACTTTCTGGCTGTAGCCAATGCCGGCAACATCACGCAGGCAGCCAAAGACCTCCACATCACCCAGCCGACATTATCCCGGCAGATTATGGATTTGGAACGCAACCTTGGCTGTGAATTATTTATCCGGAAGCACAAACAACTGACCCTGTCTGACAGCGGCTTTTTATTCCAGCAGCGGGCAAAGGAAATCGCCCAGCTTGCCGACAAGGCCTGCCGTGAAATTTCCGAACAGCAGGGACAGCTCGGCGGAACCATCTCCATCGCCTGCGTGGAAAGCATTGCCTCCACGCTTTTGCCCCAAATCATGGCCGACTTCAGCAAAGAATATCCTGCCGTAAAATATGAACTGTACAGCGCAGACGGCAACGATATCCGCGAAAAAATTGACCGTGGCAACATTGATTTGGGCATTCTGCTCGAACCTATAGAAGTTGCAAAATATAATTTTCTGCGTCTGCCCTGCTATGAAAAATGGGGCATTGTTATACCTGAGGATTCCCCTCTTGCCGCCAAAACAGCAATCACCACGCAGGACATTCAAGGCCTGCCCATCATCATCCCCCGTCGTACCATCGTCATTGAGGAAATTGCCAAATGGCTGGGCATAGCCGAAGAAAAGCTAAATATTGTCGCCTCCCATAATCTCCCCACCAACGGTTTGCTGCTCGTCAAGCAGGGCATTGGCATCCTCATCTGCGTGGAAGGCGCCGTCTCCATCCGCCCCATGACGGGAATCTGCTTCCGCCCCTTCCAGCCGGAACGCATCACCGGACATGTACTGGCCTGGAAAAAGAACCATGCCTTCTCTGCGGCTACCACCAGATTTTTGGATTTTGTCCAGAGCCAATATGAAGCTTCCTCATAGAAAAATCCGGCAGCATCGGTGTTGCCGGATTTTCTGTATACAAATTATTTACCAATCCCCGCCATCATAGGAATCGCCGCCCCAATCGGAACCGCTGTCAAAGCTGTCATAACTGTCCGAATCGTAGTCATAACGGTCATCCTCGTAACTGTTATCCTCGTAGCTGTCGTAATCCTCATAATCGCTGCTATCAACCTCATAATCGTAGTCATCCTGATCATAATCCGCAGCGTATTCCTCATTATCCCAATCATCCTGTCCATAATACTCATTATAGGTATTGTAATGATTTACGGTTTCATGGGCTTCCGCCTTATGATCACTACTAAGCATATGCCCCAAAACCGCACCAGCCACCATGCCCCCTGCCACATTGCGCAGGGTATGATTCTGACTATTGCTGTTACGATTATGTTCCTGTACGCGATGTACCGGCTGTGCAGCATAATTTGCCGCTTGCACAGAATTAGCCGCGTTGGCTTTGCCTTCCTGCGGAATTAACTTCTCCTGTCCGGCTGCATACTGCTGTCTATTTCCATTACGACTATCCCGCCTGCCAAACAAAACCCAGCCTAAAAATACACCTGCGCCCAGCAATGCGATAGTTCCCATATTAATGCCCCCTATAGAATAATCTTTATCCTATTTCTCCTTCCCTCCCCTATTCTCCTGCATAATCACAGCAATTATCACGGATAACCAGTCCCACGGGCACCTTAGCACCTCATTGTAATGTACACACAAAAGCCCGGTGGCTGATGATGCTTTTCCGTCGCGTTTG
>DJYL01000105.1:1829-2899 GCA_002448495.1 Pseudoselenomonas ruminantium
GCGTTTGGCAAGCCTGCCTAAGCAGAGGAAAAGTATTATCAGCCACCGGGCGTCTTTTCATCTAGATGTTATGCATAATAAGCACCCTCGGGCGCCTATATATATCGATGTTAAATCGAATAGGATAATAGGATTTACATATAATCGGCAGAAGTCTTCTTCTTCTGCTGCTTAAACATACCCAGCTTCGCAGCAATCCATTCCATCGCTACAAAGAACACCGGAATGAGGAAAATACCGAGAGCGGTTGCAAAGAGCATACCGCCGACAACAGCCACGCCCATACCATTACGGGCTGCCGCACCGGCACCACTGGCGATAGCCAGCGGCAAACACCCTATGATGAACGCAAAGGAGGTCATGAGGATAGGACGCAGGCGCAGGCCAGCTGCTTCAATAGCGGCCTTGACCGGCTCCATGCCCCTGTCTACACGGACCTTGGCGAACTCTACAATCAGAATAGCGTTCTTGGCTGCCAGACCGATAATCATGATGATACCAATCTGCATGTAAACGCTGTTCTGCAGACCTGCATTCTGAATACCGAACATCCCTTCCAGCATGGACAGACCATACTCGGAGATAAGGGCACCCATAATACCGGTCGGCACCGTCAGCAGTACGGCGAACGGAACACTCCAGCTTTCATAGAGCGCTGCCAGGCACAGGAATACGAATACAAGTGCGAGTGCCAGCACCTGGAAGGTGGAGCTGGTTGCCTTAGCTTCCTCACGGCTCTGGCCAGACCATTCAATGTTGAAGCCGCTGGGCGCATTCTGCTCAACCACTTCTTTGATTGCTGCCATGGCCTGACCAGAGGAATAACCTTCACCGGCATTACCCTGAATGTTGATGGCGCGTGCACCATTGAAACGGGAAATCGACGTCGGGCCGGAACTTACACGCGGTTTTAAGAGCGTATCGAGCGGCACCATCGTATCGTTTTCCGATTCCACATAGACGAACTTCATGCCTTCGGCTTCACTGCGGTAGCTTACATCCGACTGCAGCATAACCTTATAGGTACGGCCGAACTGGTTGAAGTCGTTGACCTGGGCACCACCAAAGTT
>DJYL01000105.1:3021-5472 GCA_002448495.1 Pseudoselenomonas ruminantium
TCGTATTCATAGGTCGGCGCCGTCATCTTAAAGGTCGTACGCACGCCCTTGAGTTCCGGACGCTGATTGGCTGCGGCCACGATTTTACCGGTGATATCAGCCAATTCCTCATCGGTATGACCGGACATATCCTGCAGCTGCAGGCTCCAGCCGCCTACGGCACCCAGACCAGGCAGAGCCGGCGGATTCATGGCGATAACCGTAGCTTCCGGTGCCAGTTTTGCCCCGATGCCAAACATAGCCCCAACGGCTGCCCCAACGGATTCATCACCGCCAGGACGCTGTGACCAGTCCTTCATGCCCAAAACGACAAGACCAGCACTCGGCTTAGCACCGCCGCCTAAAATATCAAAGCCCGTGATGGCCATGACATTTTCTACACCCTTGACGTCTTTAGCTGCCGTAGCCACCTTGTCGATGGTCTGCTGGGTGACATTCATGGATGTACCTTCTGGCAGCTGTACTACAGCAAAGAGATAACCCTGGTCTTCGTCCGGAACGAAGGTGGACGGAAGTACCTTGTAAAGTGCACCGGAAATGATGCACACAATGACCATAAAGAGAATCGCCAGGCGGGTGCGGCGGATAAACTTGGCCACCACGCCCATATAGCCGCGCTTCGTGCGTTCAAACCAATTGTTGAACTTCACGAAGAACTGACCGAGAACACCTTCATCATCTTTGGCTTCATGGCGCTTCAGAATCATCGCGCAGAGCGCCGGAGTCAGCGTCAGTGCCACAAAGGCAGACAGTGCCATGGACACGGCAATGGTCAAAGCGAACTGACGGTAAAGAATACCCGTCATGCCGCCCAAGAAGGCAACCGGTACGAACACGGCTGCCAGAACGAAGGCGATAGCCACAACCGGGCCCTGCACTTCTGCCATGGCGCGCTCGGTGGCATCAACCGGCGTTAAGCCTTCTTCCATGTGCTTTTCGACGTTTTCGATAACAACAATAGCATCATCGACGACGAGGCCGATAGCCAATACCATGGCGAAAAGCGTCAGCGTGTTAATGGAGAAGCCCAACACCACGAACGCCGCGAGTGTACCGATAAGGGATACTGGCACAGCCAAGAGTGGAATCAGCGTTGCACGCCAGCTCTGGAGGAACAGGAAGATAACCAGTACCACCAACAGCAAGGCTTCGACGAAGGTTTCCACTACTTCCTTGATGGAAGCGTTGATGTAGTTCGTGGAGTCGAAAATCTGCGCCATTTCGAGTTTCGGCGGCAGGGTCGGCTTGGCTTTTTCGAGCACTTCACGCACACCTGCTACCGTCTGCATGGCGTTGGCATCACTGGTCAGGTTGATACCGAAACCAACGGAAGGATAACCGTTGAACTTGGAAATAATCGCACTGGATTTTTCCCCAGTTTCCACACGGGCTACATCCTTCAGACGAACAAATTTGCCCTTATCGGAACGCAGCACGATATTGCCGAATTCCTCAGCCGTTACCAGACGTCCGGAAATCTTACCCGTGTACTGCTTTTCCTGACCATTGTTTACCGGCATAGCGCCAACCGTACCGGCAGGTGCCTGCACGTTCTGTTCCTTGATGGCCGAGGTCACATCGGCAATGGTCAGCTTGAGCTCGGCCAGCTTATCCGGATTGAGCCAAACGCGCATAGCGTAGTCAGAACCGAAAATCTGCACATCACCGACACCGGATACACGCTTTAATTCATCCAAGAGATAAATATCGGCGTAGTTTTTCATATAGGCACGGTCATAGGTGCCATCCGGAGAGTAAAGGGACAGCATGTAGGCCATATCGTTAGACGATTTTTTGGTTGTAACACCGACCTGCTGTACATCGGAAGGCAGGCTGGCATTGGCAATGGCGACATTGTTCTGCACCTTTACGGAGTCCATATCGCCATCCGTTCCCGTCTCAAAGACCACAGACAGGCTGTAACGACCCGTGTCGTCCGAGTTGGAACTCATATAGTCCATACCCTGAGTACCATTGACCTGCTGCTCGATTATCTGAGCCACCGTATCGTTGATAACGGAAGCGCTGGCACCGGTATAACTGGTACTAACGGAAACCGTCGGCGGCGAAATCTGCGGATACTGGGCAATTGGCAGCTGGAAGGCTGCCAAAACGCCGACAATCACGATGATAATCGATATAACAATAGCAAATATCGGGCGGTGAATAAAGAACTTAGACAAATCGCCGCCTCCTTAATTTTGCGAAGAACCAGCAATCTTGTTGGAATCGAACTTGCTTGTATCCGTAATCAGCGAGAAGCCCATATCATCAGCCGTTACCATGGTAACGTTAAGCTGCACACCTTCCTGCAGATTGGACAAGCCCTCTACCACAACCACATCAGCCGTAGTCAGACCGTCTTTAATGATATAGTAGCTGCCTACCTTGTTGCCCAGGGTTACCGGGCGTGCTTCCGACTTGCCATCGCCATTTACGACCATGACAAAG
>DJYL01000023.1 GCA_002448495.1 Pseudoselenomonas ruminantium
GGTAGAAGAAGTAGCTGATGATGCTCAGAATACGGTGGTTTATCGTTCCCACATTGTGGTGGAAGGCCAGCAACTGCCAACGCTGGTGCTTTTGGATGACAGCGTATTCTCCATGATTCGCGTGCAGATTTCGCCTAAGGCCCGCACGGAGGAAAATGAGCTGAATGTCCTGCGGCTGGTAAGTGAGCAGAACATGAAATATAAGCCGTTTAAGCTGTATTTTGACCAGACGGGCGCATTGATTCTCGATGTTTGCCTGCTGACTCCCGGCAAGGAGGAAAAAGATTTCTCCGAATTGGGCGATGAAATCTATGGTATGTTTGATGTGCTGATTAAGTTCCTCGAAGAAAATTATCGCGGCTGGATGAAGGAAATTTGGTAATATGAACTTAAAACACATTCATCATGTGGCCATTATCGGTAGCAACTATGAGCGGAGCAGGCATTTTTATGTGGATATTCTGGGCTTTGCGGTGATTCGGGAAAATTACCGCGAGGAGCAGCAGGATTGGAAAATTGACCTGCGGCTTGCGGATGCCGAATTAGAACTCTTTATCAAAGAGGGCTGCCCGCCAAGGGCAGGTTGGCCGGGCAAAGAGGCCTATGGCCTCCGGCATTTGGCTTTCCGTGTGGATTCCGTGGACGATACGGTTCGTGAATTAAATGCCTTGGGTGTGGAGACAGAACCCATACGCTGTGATACCTTTACCGGTGAAAAAATGACGTTCTTCCATGACCCGGATGGACTGCCAATAGAAATACATGAGTGAAATAAAAGCGGGCGGCTTGACCGGTCAATTTGATTTGACCGGTCAGCAGCCCGCTTTTATTATGCTGATATTTTTTCCGCCCCGGCGTTTTTCGCATATAGAACTGACAAGTCAATTCTTTAGTTAATTTTACATTAACAATATGCACGAATTATCCGATATATAGTTAAGAATATTTAGGGACGGAATATTTCAAGGAGGAAACTAAATGACTATGATAGCCCGCGTAGACGACCATTCGCAAAACCTGCTGCATAAGTCGAATTTGATGCAGACGGAAACGGTTTGGCAGAAGATGCAGAAGGGTACTGCCCTGCAAAAAGATAGCGAAGATACGGTAATCGGCAAGGCGGCAGAGGTCTTCATCAGCAAAGAAGGCCGCAAGCTGTGCGAAGACGCCCAAGACCCGCTGAAAAAACTCACCCAGACGGACTTTATGACCGAAGGGGAACGCAAACTCAATGAACTGCTTGGCCAAAAGGCAGAACGGGAAGAACTCAACAAACAGGCCGACGAGCTGGAGGAACGGCTCAACATATCTTGATAGCGAAATCGATTTCCGCAGCAGTGAGCTTTCCATGTCCGTGCGGACAGACGAGCAGGTACAGGCTCAGGCCGAGGAAAACGGCAAGCGCCGGCCTACTGCCGCTGATGTGGTGCAGGCTGCTGTGGAGGAAGGCAAGGCCAGAGCGGAAAACGCGGATGATGCCACGGGCAAGCTGGCTGATGGTATCCGAGACAGTGCCCTTTCCCAGCAGGAAAAGCTGACGGCGCAATCCTCCACCATCAGCATGGACAGCGAGGAAACCGCAAAACTTCTGAACCATGCTGAAGAAATGGAAAAAATTACCTTGGGTGATGCCATGACGAAATAAAGAAACCAGCGGGGGCTGACCGGTCAATTTGACGGTCAGCCCCCCGATGAATGTGGTAATATAATTTTTCAGGTTTGCTGTGCTTTGGGAAGAAATTCGATTTTCAATTGCATACCCAAACCGCTGGCCAGTTTTTTTAGCATATTCAGTGAAGGATTTCGAGTGCCGCGCTCCAATCTGCTAATATCCCCCTGATTTATGCCAGTGCGGGCGGCAAGTTCAGCCTGTGTAATCTGCTGTTCCTTACGGGCTTTGACGATTGCCCGGATAATATCCATCTCTGGCTGTATATCCTCATATTCCTTGCGAAAATTTTCGCTTTCCATGCGCTTGTTGAGGGAGTCTCTAAAGGTAATCATTGGCATTTGCTCCTTTCCCAAAATATCTTACGGTATTTTTTCGCCAGTTCAATCTGAGCCTTGGGGGTCTTCTGCGTTTTCTTGACAAAACCGTTGGTCATCACGATGGTTTTGCCCACATAAAAGAAATACAGGATACGGGTGATATTAGAGCCGAATTTTGCCCGGACTTCAAAAATCCCGTCCTCCAAATGTTCCGAATAGGGCATACGCAGCTCATTGCCGTACTCGGCCAGTATATCCATCATGCCATACATTTTGGCTGCCATCTTGTCATCAAGGGAGTCAAGAAACTGTTGAACCGGGCAGGTTTCATTGTCCAGTTCGAAAAATATGATATTGAAATTGTCCTTGGGCATATTGTACCTCCAATTACATAATATGGTGTTTTTACCATATTGTCAACGAGTTTTCTATCCATAGCAAAGTGGCTGACAAGTCAATTGTTGCCATAAAGGAGCATAGCGCATAAAGCGGGCTGACCGGTCAATTTGACGGTCAGCCCTCTGTTTTTTATAGCATCATTTCGGCTAAATCCAGATGCTTTTTTAGGTATTCCCTCATGATATTGTTTACAACAGATACTCAAACCAAGCTGTTATCAATAAGATTATGGTTCTTCACGTAGTCAAGCCAGCCTGCCTGTAAGGTGGCAAGTTCGTTGGTGTCATCTTCCGACAGCGCATCAACAGGCTTTTTGTGATTGAAAATGCCATGGGAGGTATCGGTGATGATGGGATTGCGGTCGTCTACATGAGCCAGTCGTTGATGGAACTCCATATCGAAACTGTCCTCCGGCGGGCGGCTGTCCAGTACATCACGGGCTGTCTTGGTTTTGTGTTTTTCCTCGTCTTCGTGGTCAGCGGTCATCTTATCCAGCATTTCCGAAGTCTGCTCTAATTGTTGGCGCAGATTGTCCAGGTAGGAGGTATCGGTCTTGAAGGCCGCTTCCGGTGTTTTTCGCTTATCCGGTTCTACATTCTTGGCGTTGCTTTTCTTTTTGTAGGCCTTGGCGATAGCGGCTTCGACATCTTCTTCATATTTTTTGTCCTTGATATCGAGCTCACCGCCGCCCTGTACATAGCGAACCATTTTTTCAACCTGTTTCAGCAGGGGATTTTTGTCCGGAGTATCACCGGTGATTACGTCAAAGGCTGTCTTAATAGCGTCAAAGAACTTGTCGTCTTTGCCGAAGTTTTTGGCGTAATCGTTGAGCTGGCTGGCCAGTTTGCCGAACAGACCGCCGGAAATTTCCTTGTAGCCTTGCAGGATGGTGTCTCCGGCTTGAGCATAAGTATCCACGCTGACGTTTTTGTCCTTAAGCATATCATAGGCTTCGGAATAGCTGGCATAGGGTTTTAGAATATCGCTGATGGTGTCGGTGATA
>DJYL01000035.1 GCA_002448495.1 Pseudoselenomonas ruminantium
CCTTTTTCAAAAGTTCTAAAAGAGCTAATCGATTTGGGCGTAAAGACCTCACCAATAACAGAGGATGATACCATAAAACCGTTAAAAGAAAAGGCAGCCTGTGTAGGATTTGCATATTTATGCAGTCTATATACAGGATTTTGCCGTATTTTGAAATGGACAAATGTTTTTGGTGGGCAAATCGATATGAATAAATATCAACAAATAAAAAATGTGCAACAGTGTAACATGAAATAATAAAAAACTATTGACATCGGGAAGAAATTCGCTTATATTTTTGTGTGTGTGAGGGAGACAAACCTTCAGAAATTTATAAGGGAGGCAAAAAACGATGCTTAGTCTTGAAAATTTGTTAGCTTCTGGTAAGGGAATTGATGCGCTTTATGAGGTGGATATCTCCTGTGGCAGCTTTGCAACAGTGATAAAGCGCAGCGATGGAACCGAGGAATTGTATCCGAATTGTAAACTGGATATGGTGCTTGATAAGCTGGCTGCCGAGCGCGGTAAGAGTTTGTCACGGTTACGTCTCCTGCGAGGCCGAAAGCTGGGGAAAAAACGCCTTCATGTGGATTTCTATGAAATCGGTTTGCCCCTGATTTTGATGCCGGTGCGTCATCGGCGGGCGGTCAACAGCAATCACGGGGTTATGGCTTATCTTAATGTTTCGCGTATTTGCAAAGTAACGGGGAAAGAGCAGGCTGTGGTGACCTTTATTTCCGGAGATAAGCTGCAGTTAAAGGAGTCGGCAGCTTCTGTGCAGGCAAAGTTGATTATGGGCCGGGAGCTTCTTTATGAGAATATGTTTGTCCGTTCGGAGGAATTGCATTATATGCGTGTAACGTTGCGGCGGCTGCACCGGTTTACGGGGGAAGAAAGATGATTAGGGGAAAAGGCCGTGTGGTGATGGTTCATGTGGATATGGCCGCACATGGCGCGTGCGCCTTATGACCGGACACTTAGTTATACCATTTGTTATGAAAAGCTGCGAGAAATGGGATTTACTGCCGGAAGACGTACACTTTCGGCAAGGGAAGCGGCTGACCCTTGGGACAAGCCATGGGCAACTGAAAACGAAGATTTTGCAATGGAGAAGGACGGTGCGGATAAATGGGGGATTTAACGCTGGAAAGTTGTATTTTTCATGGCTCAAAATGTCATATTACGCCGGATACCATAAGGGAGCTGGTGAAGCGTTATGGTCTGTATATGGTGGACCGGGAACTGGCGGTGCTCTGGTATGAGATGTTCAGCAAGGAAATCCATTATCCGGCGGCATGGCTGAAGCGTGCGATTGAGTTTTCGTACAGTCCGCAGATTCCGCATGAGGAGTATGTGCGGGAAAAGCATGGCAAACTCACGAAGGCGCGGGGAGAGGCAAGGGAAAGGGTGATGAAGGCGGCTTATGCAAAGCTGGATGCGGAACTGGCGGCAGAACGGGAAGCGGAGATGCCGGCAGCGGAAAGTGAGTTTTGGCGGTTTGTGCCGGCGCGGGTGAAGAAGCAGATGGAGGCGGCGAAAAAGTAAATCTCAAGTTTTTATTGCGTGCAAGGGGACTTTAGTTGTATAATATAGTCATAGTAGTGTATCTGTTTTTTGACGTACAGGAATTGCAGTATGGAATGGGATTTTTTTCAAAAATTTTTGGAAGAAAGGAGAGATTTTTATGAGCATCAGCGGGATTAACAGTTCTCTTAACCAGCTGAATCGTGCCCAATCGATGCAGTCTCAGAGCATTCAGCGGATTACGGCTGGTTCCAAGCACCCCAGTGCGGCCTATGGCGCTTCGGATTATGCGATTGCCCGGCGGATGGAGTATAATCTCGGCGGAATTCGCCAGTCCAATGTCAATACGCAGAACGCCAACGCTATGCTGAATGTGGCTTCGGGAGCGGTGAGCAATACCATCAGTTCCTTGTCTTCCTTACGGGAGACTTTGATTAATGCTGCCAATGGTACGAATCAGAGTTCGGATTTGTCTGCACTGCAGGAAACCGTGAATCAGACCCTTTCCCAGATTAATACCAACGCGCAGGCTTCCTACAACGGGCAGACGCTCCTCGATGGCAGCCAGACGGTGACGGTGGCAGGGATTGACGGTTATGACAATGTTTCTTTGGGCAACATGAGCACGGCTGGTCTGGGGCTTACCGACAGTCAGGGCAACAGCAATATCAATTTGACTGACCAGAGTTCCATCAGTTCGGCACTGACCACGGTGGATAATGCCCTCAATGCCGCCCTTGACCAGGCAACCAATATCGGCGCTGCCCAGCAGGGGATGGATTATCAGTCTGCCAACTACACCACGATGGAGGAAAACCTCCAGTATTCGCTGTCGGTCAGCGATGATGCGGATATTGCCGCAGAATCCGTGAATAATGCCAGCGCCAACGCGCAGAGCCAGATGGCCCTTTTCGCGGTGAAACAGGGTCTGCAGAACTTCAGCCAGCAAATGCTGGGGACACTCAACAATCACAGCCGGGGCGCAGCATACAATATGTTGTCCTAACCGGAATAGCGCAAGGATAGCAAATGCCGCTGCATGGAAATGTGGCGGTTTTTTGCTATTTTTTGTGCGTGGGAAACTTTTTGCTGTGTGGTGTTTTTTTAGGGAGAAATCTTGCAAATTTACGTTCAATACGGTATAATTGAATATACTAAAAGGACAGTTGATGTGTGGTAACGTCGACTCTCCCTACTTGATTTTAATTGAATTTGGAGAAAGGTCGCCGTGTGCCGCATGGGCGGCTTTTTTCATGCGAAGGTTACTTCAGCAGTCCAAGGATAGAGA
>DJYL01000146.1:0-4514 GCA_002448495.1 Pseudoselenomonas ruminantium
TCGGTGCTGGCACCGCAGAACATGCCGCTGCAGATAGGCAATAATATCCTGCGGGAACAACGGCTTCAGGAATTGGGCGTGGATATTTTGCTGGCCGTTCCGTTTACCAGAGAATTTGCCAGCCGCCGCCCGGAAGAATTTTTGGAGCTTTTACGGCTGAATCTGGCGCCTTATTATGTGGTGACGGGGCCGAATTATACCTTTGGCTATAAGGGCAAGGGCACGCAGCGCATGCTGCTGCGGGAAGGCAATGCTTATGGCTTTACGGCAGAAATTTGTCCGGCTATCCTGCGCGATGGCCGTCCGGTAAGCTCTACCCGTGTCCGCAGCCTGATTGCCGCTGGGGATTTGCATACCGCCAGTGACTTTTTAGGTGCGCCTTTTACCGTGATGGAACGGGTGATTCATGGTGATGAACGCGGGCGGGTGATTGGCTTTCCTACGGCCAATCTTGCCATCAGCGAGCAGCGCGTAATGCTGCCTAACGGTGTTTATGCCGTGGGCGTAAATTTCCAAGGGAAATATTATAACGGCGTGGCCAATATCGGCAACAACCCTACCTTTAAGGGCTGCAACCGCCGCATTGAAGTGAACATAGAAGATTTCAGTGGGAACCTTTATGATAAGCTTATCGCAGTGGAATTTCTGGCAAAGCTGCGGGACGAAGTGAAGTTCAGCGGTATTGAGCAGTTGGTTAAGCAAATAAAAAAAGATAAGGAAAAAGCCCGCAGCTTTTGGCGGGCTTGAGTAGTGAATGAGACTGTATGAAAGAGAAGATATACTTTCATGCAGTCTTATTTGTGTTTGATAAAAAAGTTTGCAGATTATCGGGATAAAAGGAATATGGACAAGAAAAAGCGAAATATATAAAAGCTATAAGGAAACATGCTGATGCAGGAGGATAAGGAGGATATTTTATGGCAGGGGAAAGGCAAGTATTTGCTGGTTTAGATAGCAGAACACAGGTCTTTTTGGAACGCATTTATGGTGCACAAACGGGGGATAACGGTTTATCTGCACACAATATTCAATACATCAGGGAATTGAGCAGCAGTGAGGAAAGCCTTTTGGGCGCACGAGCCAGCATAAACAAGTCGGGTTCCATTCTGCAGACCTTATATAAAATCAAGGGAAGGATATTGCCATTAAAATTCAATATGGCGGTGAACTCGCTGATGGCTGATGCGGAGGCGCTGCGCCTGAATTATTGTCCGTTGGAAAATCGTACTGTTGCAGTGGTTTTTGAAGAACGCCGGGAGCTGCCTTCCATTGTGTTCCGTAATTTGGAAGACCTGCCTGCAGATGAGCTGGACGGAAATCTGCGGAAGATTATGGATACGGAAATGCGTCAGGGCTTTGATATCAGGCATGACCATCTGATGCGGTTTGTGATTCTCCATACTGGAATGGACGAATATGCCATTATCGTTACGGCTGTGCAGGCTGTGCTGGCTGATTTTGATGTGCGGAATATTTTTCGTCTGGCGCAAGGGGCACAGGTGCAGCCACTGGTTAATAGAGAGAATGGTTTTGCTTTGACCGAAGCGATGACCGCTCCGGTAATGGAGTACTGGTCAAATGTCTTAAAAAATCTTCCGCCGATGGCTAAGATTCCCCATATGCAGGCAAGCGGCAAAAAGGCGGATTCCCGTCAAAAGAGCTATGTAATCAGAGTTCCCCGTGATATCCAGTCTGATTTGCGCAAACAGGCAAAAGACAACAAAATGATGCTCATGTCTATCCTGCATACCGCTTGGAGCTTTCTGCTGCAGCAGGAAAATCAGCGTCAGGATGTGGCTTACTGCCTGCTGGTGCCTGCCAGTCAGGGAAACAGTGCCGCGCACAGTCTGGTGCCCATGCGTATACAGGTGGAGGCGGGCATGGCTGTACAGGAAATCATCACCAAGGCATTTCAGCAGTTTGTTATTTCCAAGCCTTATGCGGCTTTGGCCAGCAAGGATATTGCTTCTCTTATCGACAACCGGGAAGAAAATTTTGACCACTTCCTGAATTTTGCCGATTTTTTCCTGAAGGGGAAAAATTATGCGGAAGTTGCTGCACAAATGGATGGAACTATCGTTTTGCAGAATACTTTGGATGTGCGCAATATCCGGCTGGCGCTGAATTTTTACGATGATGAGGGGCAGACGGGAATAAGGTTCATCTATAATGAGGGCATCTTCACCGAGAACAGTATTCGCATGCTGACTGAACATTATCTGTTGGCACTGCAGCAGCTGTTGACCGATTGGAATGTGGCCTATGAGAATTTTATGGAACATCTGCAAAAGCATTGGAAACAGGACTTGGAACAGGTACCGCAGGAAGACTCCCGCAAGCTTCTGCAGAATTATATTTCCCGCTTGTCGCTGCTGCAGGAATGTGACAAGGGATTGGTACAGCTGTTCATAAGGGATGCGAAATTGAGTACCCGCTTTGAGGGTGACCGCATTGCCGATGATGAGATTGAGAAAAATCTCGTCTTTGTGGTCAAGGGCAAAGTGGCTCGCAGTCTGGAAACCGGTGATGGCTGGTATAATACTCTGGATATCAAGAGTGAAGGCAGCTGGATTAATGAAACGACTTTGCTTCCAGACCGAAAGACGCGGCTGTCGGCTGAAGTACTTACCGATCAGGTGGTGCTGCTGATTATTCCTCTGCCGGCCATGCAGCGGCTTTTGACTGCTTCGCCACAGTTGGCACAGAATATTGTTCAGCATGCTATCCGGCAGATGGAGCGCTATCAGAAACTATGGATGCAGTCATAAAAAATTGCAGGAAAATATCAAATCAAGCGCGAATAAATATAAAGTGAGAATACACGAAAGGGGTTACCTATTATGGAAATTAAAAAAGAGCAAAATGGTTCGGTGCTGAAAATCGCGCTGGTAGGACGTTTGGATGCTGTTACAGCACCAGATTTGGATAAAGTGGTACAGAATGAACTGGCCGGAATTACGGATTTGACCTTTGATTTCAGCGAACTGGTCTATGTGGCATCGGCAGGTCTGCGCGTATTGCTTCTGGCGCAGAAACGTATGAAGAAGCAAGGTTCCATGAAGTTAATACATGTCAGCAGCGATGTGAAGGATGTATTGGAAATGACTGGTTTTATTGATTTCCTCACCATTGAAGACTAATCAGGATGGGGGCTGGTGGCATGAAAACCACGAAGATTATGGTAAACAGCAATGGCTTTGGTATGGAAAATGCTCTGAATGAGGTGGAATCCCTCAGTCAGGGTATGGGCTTTGATGAGCGAAGTGCCCGCCGTGCCCGTCTGCTGGCGGAAGAAACTTTGAGCATGGTGCGGGCTATTGTGGAAGATTTTTCTGCAGATTTTTGGGCGGAAGGTTCTCCTGACGGCCGCTTTGAAATACATCTTCTGGCAGAAGCAGCGATGAATTATGACAAGAAGCAGGAGCTTATAGGTACTTCATCTATGCAGAGAAATGAAGCGTCTGTGGGAATTATGGGGAAGATAAAGGATTTTATCGAAGACAGTCTCTACAATATGCAAGACGGGGCTTCTATATCTGCGGGAGATAGTCATTTAATGAGCATGGGGGGCGTAGCCATCGTTCCGGATGCCTATATGTGGACGCTGGAGAAATATCGGGAAGATGTGGAGAAGAACGGCGATGAAGATGCCGATATGGATGCGGCTTTAGATGAACTGGAAAAATCTATTGTGGCCAATATTGCCGATAATGTGCAGGTTTCTGTTGTGGGAAACCATATTGAACTGGTTATTCACAAAAAGTTTAACCCGGCAGGATAAAAAGTGAAGTATATTCAGTTTTTTTCTTGACAGGCAAATGCCAATCGAGTAAAATTAGTGTATTAATAAAAGCTGAATATGAACTCATCCAGAGCAGTGGAGGGATAGGCCCGATGAAGCTGCGGCAACCATCACGGAAAGTGAAACGGTGCCAATTCCTTTAGGCAAAGCCTATAAGATGAGAGTGAAGATAAAAGGCTCTCATAGCATGAGAGCCTTTTCCTTTTGCCCAACGGAAGACGAGACATTTTCAGCAGCTCTATAAATAAGGAGGCAGACTTATGAGCAAGAAACGTATGTTGTTTACATCGGAATCCGTTACGGAAGGTCATCCGGATAAAATGGCTGACCAGATTTCCGACAGCATCTTAGATGCGATTATCGCGCAGGACCCGCAGGGGCGTGTAGCTTGCGAAACATTGGTAACCACAGGTCAGGTACATGTGGTCGGTGAAATCTCTACGACCTGCTATGTGGATATTCCCAAAATCATTCGTAACACGGTGGAAGAAATCGGTTATACCGATGCCGCTTACGGCTTTGACTGCAAGACCTGTGGCATTCTGGTATCCTTGGATGAACAGTCCCCGGATATCGCACAGGGCGTAAACAAGGCTCTGGAAGCCCGCGAAGGCAAGCTCGATGAAGCAGATGCCGTTGGTGCCGGTGACCAGGGCATGATGTTTGGTTATGCCACCAACGAAACGCCGGAATTTATGCCGCTGCCGATTGC
>DJYL01000146.1:4629-5950 GCA_002448495.1 Pseudoselenomonas ruminantium
CGTCCGGACGGCAAGACGCAGGTTACCATTGTCTATGAGGATGGCAAACCGGTGGCTGTGGATACCATTGTTATCTCTACCCAACATGATGAAGATGTAACGCTGGAACAGATTCGCAAGGACCTCATTGAGCATGTAATCAAGCCGGTGGTGCCTGCTGACCTGCTCAAGGAAGAAACCCGTATTTTCGTGAACCCCACGGGCAAGTTCGTTATCGGCGGCCCGCAGGGTGACTCCGGTCTCACGGGCCGTAAGATAATCGTAGATACCTATGGCGGCTGGGCGCGTCATGGCGGCGGTGCTTTCTCCGGCAAGGACCCCACGAAGGTAGACCGCAGTGCTGCCTATGCTGCCCGCTATGTGGCTAAGAACATCGTGGCTGCCGGCCTTGCCGACAAGTGCGAAATCCAGCTGGCCTATGCTATCGGTGTAGCGTATCCGGTTTCCGTCATGGTGGATACCTTCGGAACCAACAAGGTTGCGGAAGAAAAAATCGAAGAACTGGTTGAAAAGCATTTTGACCTGCGTCCGGCCGGCATCATCAAGATGCTCGACCTGCGCCGTCCAATCTATAAGCAGACAGCTGCTTACGGTCATTTTGGCCGTACAGATGTGGATCTTCCTTGGGAGCACACAGATAAAGCAGATGTGCTCAAGAAAGAAGCCGGCCTGTAATTTCATAGTCTGCCTGAATAAGCCTGTCATAAAGATGGGCTTATTTTTTTCGTCCATAAAGGAAGGATAAGCGGTGAAAATGTCTAATCATAATATATTGAGAGGAATTTATCTCGTATTATGAGAGGAGTTGATTGCTATGCTGGTTTGGATTGAGCGTTTGGGCCGTGTGGGGGAAGAGGAGCTGTTTGGCTTTGGTCTGTCCCCTGAGGCTGTAACTGGGGAAATTTTGCTTGACCCATTGGGGAATACCAGAATACGCAAACAAAATTCTGCTATGTCAGAGAGTCAGACGCTGGTTGTGGAAAACAGGCTGGACGAGTGGATTCGCAGTCTGGGCTATTGCCAGCTGTCCTGTATATCTGCCCCGCAATATTTGACGGGGGAGGAAAAAGAAACTGTTCGCAAGTGGCGTCCGCGGGAATTGGATTTGTGGCCACTGACCCTGCCGGTGCATGGTGAGGATATTCTGCCGGAGGCAGAATGGACAGCGGCCTTGGAATGGGGATGAGCACAAAACTTGTAAACTTTCGGCAATTATTGTAAAATAGGTAGTGTTGAATGTAAATGTTGTATGAGGATATGTTATATGAGTACATCTACCTATACGAAGCGCATTATTCCCTGTCTGGATGTCAAGGATGGC
>DJYL01000146.1:6123-6787 GCA_002448495.1 Pseudoselenomonas ruminantium
GAGCTGGTCTTTTTGGATATCACCGCTTCCAGCGATAAGCGGGACACCATTGTGCAGGTGGCGCGGGATTGTGCCAGTAAGGTCTTTATTCCCTTTACGGTGGGCGGCGGCATCCGTACTGTGGCGGATATGCGCCGGATGCTGAAGGCGGGAGCTGACAAGGTTTCGGTCAATACGGCGGCGATTAAAAATCCGGAAATCATTCGGGAAGGCGCGGAAAAATTTGGCCGTCAGTGTATTGTGCTGGCGGTAGATGCCCGCCGCAGCGGTGAGGATAAATGGGAGGTTTATGTAAATGGCGGGCGTACTCCTACGGGGCTGGACTGTTTGGAGTGGATAAAAAAAGCGGTTTCCTTAGGTGCCGGCGAGATTCTTCTCACCAGTATGGATGCTGACGGCACCAAGGATGGCTATGACATCGCCCTGACCCGCGCGGTGTCGGAGGCGGTAAATGTCCCGGTTATCGCTTCCGGCGGCGCGGGCAAACTGGAACATTTTTACGATGTGCTGGTCGAAGGCAGGGCGGATGCTGTGCTGGCTGCCTCGGTGTTCCATTATGGTGAATTTACCGTGCGGCAGGTTAAGGAATATCTAAAATCACGGGGCGTGGAGGTAAGATTCTGATGAGTGCTGTAGACATTTCGATGATTAAATTTGACGACAA
>DJYL01000218.1:0-180 GCA_002448495.1 Pseudoselenomonas ruminantium
CTGTTCTCGTGCACACATAAAAACACACGCAATATAGTCTTTTAGTAAAACTCAGACAATTAAACATAGACAACGCTATTGCTCAGCTTAGCCACAACTTTTTCTATCTAATACGATACTCTTTTGCCCCGTATTTGTCAATATGTTTTTATTCTTTATTTTTGTTCGAACACACTTTTT
>DJYL01000218.1:343-4865 GCA_002448495.1 Pseudoselenomonas ruminantium
GTGATGTTTTCCGCAGCGTTTGACAAGCCTGTCTAAGCGAAGGAAAATATTACCGGCACCCTCGGGCGCCTTACTGCTACGATGTAAACCTTAGCAAATCTCCACCAGATTCATGCCCAGCATCACGCCCAAATCATGAATCTGTTCTTCCTTCAAGCGGAAAGACAGCACCGTATGATGACCGCCGCCGGCTTTAATCCATTCCGTAGAACCTTTCTTCAGGCCGCATTTCGGCGTCCAGAGCTGTTTTGCCACCGGCAGATGCGGGGTTTCCGCCTCAGCCTTGCGGCAGTCAACCGGATAGCTGATCAGACGGAAACCGTCACGGAAATCGGCCACCGTCACATCGACAGCTTCGCCGTCAGCACCGGTGAATACCAGACGAGCCGGGTCATCCTTGCCGCCGATATCGAGCGGATGTACCTCGACTTTCGGCTTATCGCTGGCAATCGTCGGGTCAACTTCGAGCATATGCGCACCAAGGATAGCTTCATGGCCTTTGCGCAGGTCAAGCGTATAATCTTCCATAAATACCGTACGGTCATTATGCGCCATGATTTTTAAGAGACGCGTGAGTGCAGCATGTTTCCAGTCGCCTTCAGCGGCAAAGCCGTAGCCATCACGCATCAAAAGCTGGGCAGCCAGACCCGGCAGCTGTTTTAAACCCTTCAAATCCTGGAAGTTCGTACAGAACGCATTATAGCCTTTGTCATCAAGGAACTTCTTGATGCCCAGATATTCACGCAGCTGATAGCGTACGGAGCTTTCAAACTTATCCTGAGGGTTGTCCTGCGGATTCAGCGTATACATTTCCGACAGTTTCTTGTATTCGGCATCAATATCACTTTCAGCCACGGCATCTACCACTTCCACGAGGTCGCCAACCGGCCAGTAATCAACCGTCCAGCCCAGCTGAATCTGCGCTTCTACCTTGTCGCCTTCCGTAACGGCTACATCACGCATGGTATCGCCGAAGCGGCAGACACGGATATGGAAGCTTTCGTTATAAGCTACAGCAACATCCTGCCATGATGCGATTTCCTGCTGTACTTCCTCATCGCCCCAGTACCCATAGACAATCTTATTGTTGATATGCAAACGGGAATTCAGATAACCGTATTCACGGTCACCATGCGCACTCTGGTTGAGGTTCATATAGTCAAAGTCAATCGTAGCATAGGGAATTTCATTGAGATACTGCGTAGCCAGATGCAAGAGCGGCTTCTGCAGGAGCTTCGTGCCGCGAATCCAGTTCTTCGCCGGAGAGAATGTGTGCATCCAAGTAATCACACCGGCTACCTCATCATGGTAGTTGACCTCCTTCATAAACTGCGTGATGCCATCAGCCGTAGTCATAACACCTTTGCAGACCACCTTATACGGCAGCTTGCCGCTGGCATTCAATTTGTCCACAATGTCCTGCGTGTCACGCTCAACATTCTTGAGCTGTTCCTCGCCATAAAGATGCTGACTGCCCGCTACAAACCAGAATTCATAATTTTTTACTTCCAACATGCTAATACTTCCCTTCTATGCATTTGACTAAACATGTTTATATGAATGTTATTTATCTGCCACAAGCCCACCAGCCTGCTGTTCAAGCGCCAAGCCTGCCTGATAGTTGGCAATAAACCTCTTGCAGCCTTCCACGCCTGCCGCATTTGGCGTAAGCGTGGTGCTCTGCGGATTCTTGAACACCTTGCTGTCGAGGAAGTCCGGCAGACTTTCGCTGCCGCCGTCCTTGGCATAAACCGCCAGCACCGCCATGCCCCATGGGCCGCCTTCACTGGCTGTATCCATAACCGTAATGGGAATCCCCAGACTATCTGCCAAAACCTGCTGAGCGATGACCGGAGTCTTAAAGAGACCGCCCTGCGCCACCATCACATCGGTTTTCACGCCTTCATCCTGAATGAGCACATCCATGCCGATTTTCAGCGGTGCAAACGCCCCATAGAGCTGTGCGAGCATAAAGTTGCCCAGATTCATATGACTGTGCGGTGTCCGTACAAACAGCGGACGTCCGGCTTCAACATTGGTGATGTTTTCTCCGGACAGGCAGCTGTAATTTATAAGCCCGCCGGCATCCTTATCGGCCCCTACTGTCGTATTAAACAGCGTACTGTAGAGTTTTGCCGGCGTCTGCTCATGGCCAACAGCCTTGGCAAATTCGCCGAACATATTCACCCAGGCGTTGATATCCGAAGAACAGTTATTGACATGCACCATGGCAACATTGGCACCATCGGGGGTCGTAACAATGTCAATGTCCCGATGCACAGCCTTCAACGGTTCATCCAATACATTCATGGAAAATGCCGATGTACCTACAGAGATATTGCCTGTGCGTTTACGCACGCTGTTGGTGGATACCATGCCCGTGCCGGCATCGCCTTCCGGCGGTGCCATAAGCGCTCCGGCCTGCAAGGTGCCTGTCGGGTCTAAAAGCTTTGCCCCGGCTTCCGTCAGACGGCCGGCCTCCACACCAGCCCGCAGAGATTTCGGCAGAACAGCGGTCAGATTCCACGGCAAGCTGGCAACTTCCGGCAGGCTGTCAAAGATTTTCACCATGCCCGCATCATAATCGCCCGTTGCCTCATCAATGGGGAACATACCTGAAGCATCACCTACACCCAAAACCTTTTCTCCGCAAAGCTGCCAGTGAATATAACCTGCCAGCGTCGTCAGGAAGGCAATATCCTTTACATGTTCCTCACCATTCAGGACAGCCTGATACAGATGGGCAATGCTCCAACGCTGGGGAATGTTGAAACTGAGCGCCTCCGTCAGCTTATCTGCCGCTTTGCCTGTGATATTGTTGCGCCATGTGCGGAAGGGTGCCAGCTGTTTGCCGTCCTGGTCAAAGGGCAGATAGCCGTGCATCATCGCACTGATGCCAATGGAACCAATCTGCGTCAGGGACACGTGATAGCGGCTCTTTACGTCCGCTGCCAGCTCCTTAAAGCAGGTCTGAATCCCCCCCCATGCTTCGGACATTTCATAAGTCCAAATGCCATCTACCAGCTGATTTTCCCATTCAAAGCTGGCACTTGCCAAGGTTTCGCATTCATCGTTCACGAGCACAGCTTTTATGCGTGTAGAACCAAGCTCCACGCCCAGAGCTGTCGCACCTTGTTCGATGCTTGCTGCATTTTTTACCAAATCCATAACCAAAGCCTCCTAAATGATGATGGTTATCTGTTCAACCTATTGTGTCCGAGCACATATATAATATAACATTGCAAAATCACTTTGTCAATCTTTTTATTGTTTTTTATTTGTGCATAATTTGTATTTCTTTACGGTATTTTCAGTAAATTCTTTCTTCAGTCACCACCGAAAACAATCGGTGACGACTTGGAGTTCAGCGTGGGCAATTACTGGTAATTTCCTTGAGATATTTGATGAGCAGCCGTTCATCATCATATAGCTGACGGCCCTTTCTGGTTGCAATACCGGAGTTGATATAAAAAGGCTTTTCCATGGGAATAACCACCAAATCATCCCGTTCCAGAACCGCCTGCCGCGTAAGAAACGTTGAGCCAATTCCCGTCCGCACGAGATTCTTGATGGTGTGCAGATAAGGCGAATAATGCACGACCTGCGGCTTCTGATTTTCCTGCGCGTACATATCATGCACCATCCGATAAACAAAGAAACTGCTGTCCAATAAAACCAGTGGCTCGTTCAGTACATCGTTTATCGTAATGGATTCTTTTGCCGCTAAAGGATTTTCCGGACAGGTAACCAGACAACATTCACAGGCAAAGAGCTTTTCATAGTTCAGCTTCTGGCTGAAGCCGTCTTCATAATTGGTAAAAGCAATATCGAGTTTTTCCTCCTCCACCATATGCAGAGCCGATATACCGCCGGATTCAATAATGTCCAAACGGATTTCCGGATGCTGCTGGCGAAATTCCCCCAGTATCTTAGGCAAAAATTGTGTGCCCAGCTGCAAAGGCATAGCCATGCGGATATGATTGCGATTATGTGCCATATCCTGAATTTCATCATCCAGCTGGTCGACTTGGTCTAAAATGTGTTTGACTTTGCCAAGTAATTTTTCGCCGTCATTGCTAATAATTATCTTTCTCCCTTCACGGTGAAACAGATTCAAGCCGGTTTCTACTTCGAGCGTCTGCATAGCAACGCTGATGGTCGGCTGGGAAACATGGAGTTGTTCTGCCGCTTTGGTGATATTCTGCCATTGGCAGACCTCATAGAAATAACGCATCTGTATAAGGGTCATAATCTTCACCTCATCGTTCTATCTTTATACAATTATAACACATTTGCCACCTGCCGCCTCTGTAATACAGGATAAAAATAAATCAGGACAATTGTCCTTGCTTATTTGTGATTATTTCATCTATAATTAAATCGAAATTATCGTGTTTATTATCAATATCAAAAAAATAATTAGGGGTAATATTATGTTTGGAAAACGTTCTTGCAAGACTTTAGCCTTAGCTGTATTAACAGCTGCCATCACGTCCGGTACAGCCTTTGCCGGCAATCTGAC
>DJYL01000131.1:0-2417 GCA_002448495.1 Pseudoselenomonas ruminantium
GAGCCGGTATCATGCGTAGCCGGCAGTACCACTTCCGTCTGAAAACCGACTTCGGCGGCCATAGCCTCTGTGAGCTGCCCCACCACATCTTTGGGCATATGCAGCTTGCCAAAGATGTTTGTCGGCAGTCCTAATTTTTCCAGAAGTTCATAGTCCCAATCCTGCGTTTCAGCATTAACCAGCTGGCTGGTTGTCGCATTGGTATATTCATTGACCATCTGTCCGGTCAGAAGATAATTCAGATACTCCGGAATCATCAGGAACCTGTCCGCACGCGCCAGCATATCCGGCTGAGTCTTTTTTATCGCCATCAACTGATAGATAGAGTTAAACAGCTGCTTCTGGATACCATTGCGGCTATAAAGCTCGCTTTCGCTCACTACCCGGTAGACTTCCACGTCCATGCCACGGGTACGGCTGTCGCGATAAGCCACCGTATCCCCCAGTAAATGTCCTTCTTGATCAAGCAGGACAAAATCAACGCCCCAGGTGTCAATGGCCAGACTCACCGGAATACGGTTTAACTTCCCACATTCCTTGATGCCTGCCTTTACTTCATTAAACAGGTGCTCAATATCCCAGCAGAGATGACCGTCTTTCTTCACCAGCTTGTTGGCAAAGCGGTAAATTTCCTCAATCCGTATCTTGCCGTTTTCCAGCCAGCCCAAAATATGCCGTCCGCTGGAAGCACCGATATCAATGGCCAGATAATACTTACGCTGCGCCACGTTATCAACTCCCCTGCGCCAAACTCACAATTCGAAATAAATGTTGTTTTTATTTGTTTTGTTTGGACTTATTTTCGTTTACAACCTCATAATACAACATGATAACAGAAAAATCAATAGCAAAAGCAGATATTTTTGTTGTTTCATCTGTTTTTATTTTTGATTTCTTGCGTTTTTTTCTTTGTTTCGCTATAATTAAGCCATAAAGCAAGACGAGGTGATTGTATGTTAGGCATTGAACGGCGCCAGTTAATCATGGATAAACTCCAGCAGGAGAAAAAAGTCTATGTCTCGGAGCTCAGCCAGCTCTTTTCCGTGACGGAAGAAACCGTGCGGCGGGATTTGGAAAAATTAGAAAGCGAGAACCTGCTGCGCCGCAGTTACGGCGGCGCAGTCCTAAATGAACAGAAAGCCAGCGAAGATTTATCCTTTTTGAAGCGCAGCACCATCCACAGCGAAGACAAGGAATACATTGCGCTAAAGGCGCGTGAACTCATCAGCGACGGCGATACCATCATGGTCGATTCCAGCACGACCTGCCTTTCCCTGCTGCAACAGCTAAAAGACCATAAGAACATCACGATTATCACCAATTCCATCCGTCTGGCCTATGACTTTGCAGCCGCCCCCTTCCGCATTATCTCTACCGGCGGAAACCTGCGGCCCAATTCGCTGGCGCTTACCGGTGCTGCCACCTGTAATTCCCTTGAACGCTACTTTGCCGATATCGCCCTCATCAGCTGCAAGGGGCTGCACCAGCAATTCGGCGTAATGGAATCCAATGAGGACGAATCCGTAGTCAAACAGGTCATGCTTGAGCAGGCCAAAAAATCCCTGCTGCTTATCGACCATTCCAAATTCGACCAGACAGCCTTTGTGAAAACCTGCGACCTGCAGGCTATTGATACATTAGTCACCGACAGCCAGCCGGACTCCCTCTGGCAGAAGATGCTGGTACAGAAGCAGGTAACACTTATCTGCTAAATTCCTTCATCATACAAGCAGGAATTTTTCCCTGCTGTATAGAATACATGTAGCACAGAGCGAAAAAGGGAGGGACTTCCATGGAAAAGCTAATCGCCGTCTGGCTGCTAAAGCGCGGCTATGCCGATGATGTTGAACAAGGAGTACGCTTTGCCGAGGCTTTGGCGAAAAATGAATGCACCGAGGAAATGCTCGATACCCTCGGACACAATATTGATGTGTTCATGACTGTCGGCGGTCCGGTCACCGCTGAAAACCTCCTGCCCTTCATGCAGGAGAAATACGATATGGCCAAAAAACTCATCAAGTTCTGGAGTGAAAACCCCAAGGACACCAACGCGATTTTCTTCTTTAACGAATGTAAGAAAAACGGCGTGGAGGTTGAACCGTAAAAAAAATCCGCAAGCAAATTGCTTGCGGATTTTTTTATGCCAGTACGTAAACCTCAATGTTTCTGCGGCCAAAGTTCATGCATTCGCCGTAAGTTTCCATGCACAGGTCCACTTTCTGGCCCCGGATTGCTCCACCGGTATCGGCTGCAATAGCTACACCATAGCCCGGAATATATACCCGGGAACCAAGTGGAATTACTCCCGGGTCAACAGCCACAACACCACGGCGGGCAGGAATGCCCGTAGCCGTTATGCCTGCACCATTCCCGTCAGTGGGAAGGTACGCCGTTGCTTCCATGGTGTAAACGCCGGT
>DJYL01000131.1:2532-5037 GCA_002448495.1 Pseudoselenomonas ruminantium
GCCTCGCGTTTTTTGGCACTGTCCGTTACTACTATGTCTAGGTTCTCCTGAATTTTCGCATCCAGTCCCAGAGGAGTCTCTACATCCTCCAGATTGTAGCCCAACTCGATCAGGGCGTCGCCTACGGTCTGCTTGCTGGTCATCACGCTCTTGGTCTGACCGTTATACGATACCGTTACCGGAACCGCGCGGTAAACGGTGATTTTCGTGTTCTTGCCATCTTTTTCCAGATGGTATTCATCATTGGCTCTGAGTTTCACGCCATTTTTTCCTAAGATAAACGCTGGATTCGTATGATTGGTTGTGGTCTTAATGGTCTTGCCATCAGCCACAATAGTAACCTGGTGCCAATCGTCCGGCAACGAGGTGTTGGTAAAACCTGTTGTCATCATCATCATAATGGCCAGCACCATGCACATTACGACTTTTTTTTCTTTATGGTTGAATGTTAACAGCTTCTCTAAACTCATTGAAAGCCCCCTTCAAAATTTTGGTGAAGAACTTTTCAGAAGTATAGCATGAGATTTAAGCCCTTGTCAAATCTCACTCGTATATTTTCCCACATTTAGCTGAAAAACACATGAAAAATGGGAATAAAAAAGCAGTGGACGGCTATTTTCATAGCACGTCCACCACTTTTGCTCAAAAACGGGCAAATTCCCGTTTTAAATGCCGTATAGTTCCTCAGCGTTTCTTGAGGTTTGTTTTGCCACTGTTTCCAACGAAATCCCCTTGATTTCGGCGACTTTCTCCGCTACATAGCGCACAAAAGCCGGTTCATTCTGCTTGCCGCGCATGGGTACAGGTGCAAGATAAGGGGCATCTGTTTCTATCAAAATGCGCTCCAACGGAAATTTTTTCACAATCTCCGGAAGTTTGGCGGCATTTTTGTAGGTCAGCGGCCCATCTACACCGATATACCAGCCCATTTTATCGATTTCCTGAGCCATTTCAAAGCTTCCCGAGAAGCAGTGCAGAACGCCGTTAAGCCCTCTGCCTTCCTTTTTCAAAATGGTCATGGTATCGCCATGAGCCTCCCGGTCATGGATGCAGACCGGCAGGTGCAGCTGGCGGGCTAAATCGAGCTGACGGATAAACATGCGCCGCTGCAGTGCACGCTTCTCCTCGTCCTTTTCCCAATAATAGTCAAGGCCGATTTCGCCAATGGCGACCACCCGCTTTTCGCTCGTCCATGCTGAGAGCTGTTCATCATCAGCCGTGCCCAGTTCATAGATTTCCTCGGGGTGAATGCCCACACCGGCGTATACGCCCTCATAAGCAGCTGCCAGCTCCACCGCCTTGGCAGAGCTTTGCAGCGTATCGCCCATATTAATCAGACGGGTAACACCGGCCTCTTTTGCCCTTGCAATAACCTCAGCTTCACTGCCGGCAAATTTGCTGTCGTTCAGGTGGGTATGGGTATCCACCAATGCAAAATCTGTCATCTTAGCGCACCGTGGAGCCGACAGGCATATCTACAGACAGCACCTGCAGTTCGTCGCCCTTAGAAGCAGCCAGTACCATACCATGGGACACAATACCGCGAATCTTGGCCGGTTTTAAGTTGATGACCATAACCACATTCTTGCCCACCAGGTCAGCGGGGTCATAATGCTTGGCAATGCCGGATACAATTTCCCGCTGTTCATCTCCTAAATCCACCGTCAGTTTCAGGAGTTTTTCCGTCTTGGGTACGGGTTCGGCAGAAATTACCCGAACTACGCGCAAATGGATTTTGGAGAATTCATCAATGCTGATTTCCTCCGTATCCGCAGCAGCCAGATTTTCCTGCTTTACCTTGCGCTCCTGCTTCTTGTTCTTTACCGGAGCTTTTACCGGGGCTGCTTCTTCCTTCTCCACTTCAATGCGGGGGAAAAGCTGTTCCGGCGTGCCCACCTTATGGCCACCTTCAATGCCGCCCCAGGTCTTGATGTCCTCAAGCTGCACATCGGCAAACTTGCCCGACAGATTGAGCTGCTGCCAGATACGTTCTGCCGTAACAGGCATGAATGGGCTTATCAGCACGCTGATCTGGCGCAGGGATTCAGCCAGATTGTACATGACATTAGCCAGTTCCTGCTTCTTGCTTTCGTCTTTGGCCAGTGCCCACGGAGCCGTTTCATCAATGTATTTGTTCGCACGGCTGATAAAGGCCCAGACCTTCTTGATGGACAGGGAAAGTTCCATCTTCTCCATATTTTCGGCAAAGTAAGCCACCGTTTCCGCGGCATCGGCCTTGAGGCTCTTGTCGATTTCACTTTCGCCCTGCGGTGCAGTCAGAATGCCGTTCTGGAACTTGCCCACCATATTGAGTGTGCGGTGCAGGAGGTTGCCAAGGTCATTGGCCAAATCGCTGTTGATGCGGCCAATCAAGGCATCACGGCTGAAGTTGCCGTCCTGACCGAGGTTGATTTCACGGAGCAGGAAGTAACGGATGGCATCGGCGCCAAATTCATCAATGAGGCCAATGGGGTCAATGACATTGCCCTTGGACTTGCTCATCTT
>DJYL01000205.1 GCA_002448495.1 Pseudoselenomonas ruminantium
TCGTGGCGGCAAGAACAATGGCCGCAACGATAGAAACGAACGCAATGACCGGAATGGCCGTAATAATGACCGTCGTGGCGGCAAGGGTCGTAACAACAAGCGCGGTGGCCAGCAGCCGGCACCGAAGATGGAAATCGCCCGTCCGAAGCACATCAAGCTGCCGGAAATGATTGCCGTTAAGGATCTGGCTTCCAAGATGAGCTACACAGCTGCTGAAGTGGTGAAGAAGCTCTTTATGATGGGTGTAATGGCAACCATCAACCAGGAAATCGATTTCGATACGGCAGCTCTCGTGGCATCTGAATTCGGCGTAACCTGTGAAGAACTGCCGCCTGATGCAGATCCGACGGAAATCCCGGAAATTGAGGATGATCCCAAGAGCCTCAAGCTGCGCCCGCCTGTTGTTACCGTTATGGGGCACGTTGACCATGGTAAGACTTCTCTCTTGGACTGCATCCGCAACACCCATGTATCCGCTCACGAAGCCGGCGGTATTACTCAGCACATCGGTGCTTATCAGGTAAACTGCAAGGGCAAGAAGATTGTCTTCCTCGATACGCCGGGTCATGAAGCCTTCACGGCTATGCGTGCCCGCGGTGCGCAGATTACGGATATCGCGATCCTCGTGGTTGCTGCTGATGACGGCGTTATGCCGCAGACCATCGAAGCCATCAACCACGCCAAGTCTGCTAACGTGCCCATCATCGTGGCCGTCAACAAGATTGATAAGCCGGGCGCCAATCCGGACCGCGTGAAGCAGGAACTTATGGAGCATAATCTTGTTCCGGAAGAATACGGTGGCGACACCATTATGGTTCCGGTATCGGCCAAAAAGCAGATTGGTATTGATGACCTCCTGGAAAACGTCCTGCTCGTTGCCGAGGTCGAAGAACTCAAGGCCAATCCGAACCGCGATGCCCGTGGTGTTATCATCGAAGCCAAGCTCGATAAGGGCCGTGGTACGGTGGCAACGGTACTTGTCCAGAACGGTACTCTGCGCATCGGTGATTCCGTTGTCTGCGGTACGACCTATGGTAAGGTTCGTGCCATGGTGGATGACCGTGGCAACAACGTCAAGAAAGCCGGCCCGTCCGTGCCGGTTGAGATTCTCGGCCTTAACGATGTACCGGCAGCCGGTGATATTCTGGCTGTGCTGGAAGAAAAACAGGCCCGCTCCATTGCGGAAGCCCGCGTAGAACGTCAGCGCACCAACCTCATCAAGAGCAAGAAGGTTTCCTTGGATGACCTGTTCCATCAGATTCAGGAAGGCGAAATCAAAGACCTCAACATCGTGGTCAAGGCCGATGTACAGGGTTCTGTCGAAGCACTCTGCGGCTCGCTCTTGAAGCTCAACAAGAACGACGAAGTTCGCGTCAGCGTGGTTCATTCCGGCGTAGGTGCCGTAAACGAATCCGATGTTATGCTGGCTTCGGCTTCCAATGCCATCATCATTGCCTTCAACGTGCGTCCGGATGCCAATGCGCGCCGCGTAGCCGATACGGAAGATGTGGATATCCGCACTTACCGCGTCATCTATGATGCCCTCAATGATGTCAAGGACGCTATGAGCGGTATGCTCAAGCCCAAGTACAAGGAAGTTGTACAAGGCCGCGTAGAAATCCGTCAGGTCATGAAGTTCTCCAAGGCGCTGGTTGCCGGTTCCTATGTCCTCGAAGGCAAGATTTTCAACAACTCCAAGATTCGCATTATCCGTGACAATGTCGAAGTGTTCGATGGTGAGATTGACTCTCTGCGCCGCTTCAAGGATGAGGTGAAGGAAGTAGCCGCCGGTTACGAATGCGGTATTTCCATCATTGATTACCGCGACTTCAAGGAAGGCGATATCATCGAAGCCTACACTATGGAAGAAATCGCCACGGATATCAATGAAGCCAACAAAGAAGCCGCCAGAAAGCGTCAGGCAGAAGCGGAAGCACGGGCTGCCAAAGAAAACGAGGAATAATGACTGACATAGAAGTAGAAGGAGGTGCGTGACTGTGGGACAGCTGCGCGTGGAAAAAGTTCAGGAACTGATGAAGCAGGAAATCAGCCAGATTATCCTGCGGGAATTAAAAGACCCCCGCATTGGCTTTGTCACCGTAACTTCCGTGGAATGCACGGGCGATTTGCGGGAGGCCAAGGTCTATGTGAGCCTGATGGGCAATGAATCCCAGGTGAAGGCCTGCTGGTCGGGGCTGAATAGTTCTCTGGGCTTTATCCGCCGGGAAATCGGCAAGCGAATTCGCCTGCGGGTAACCCCGGAACTGAGCTTTGCGCTGGATAAGTCGCTGGATTACAGTGCGCATATCCAGGAACTGCTCTTAAAAATCAAGGCCGAAGATGAAGCGAAAGCAAAGGATTCGGCACCTGAGGAGTAAAACAAATGCAAATTTCATTGACGGAAACGGCAGCGGAACTCAAAGCCCATGAACGCATTGTGCTTACAGCCCATGTGAACCCCGATGGCGATGCCATCGGCAGTTCCCTTGGTCTTATGCATGCACTCAAGGCTTTGGGCAAAGAGGTGCAGGTTTTCATCGATGATGATATCCCGGCAGCATTTTCTGTGCTGCCGGGATATGAGCTTATAGGGAAACCGGAAGAAGGACAAAACATCCCCGCCGACCTTTTGGTGGCGGTGGATGTGAGCCTTGACCGGATTGGCCGGGTAAACGAGGCGGTAAAGGCGCCGACCCTCAATATCGACCATCATATCACCAATGACGGAAAGGCCGATAAGCTCTATCTCGATGGAAATGCAGCTGCAACTGCCGAAATCATTTACCAATTAATTGAAGAACTGGGCGCACCCTGCACGCAGGAGATGGCGATGTGTCTGTATACGGGGCTGGCGATGGATACCGGCTGGTTCCGCTTTTCCAATACCACCCCGAATACGATGCGGGTGGCAGCGGCTTTGCTCGCCTGCGGTGCACAGCCTCATGTTATCTCGGAAGCGCTCGAACAGCGCCCCTTTGCGGAAGTACAGAGTCTGGCCTTTGCCCTGCAAAAGATTGAACTTTTGGCTGGCGGCAAAGTGGCAGGCATTTGCCTTGACCATGCTTCTTTGCAGGAGCATGAAGCGCCCGAAGGACTTATCGGCATGGTGCGGGTGATTGAGGGCGTGGACATCGCCTTTACACTGAAGGAGAAGGAGCCGGGGCTTTGCCGGGTGAGCCTGCGCTCCAAGGGCGTTGATGTAACAAAGATTGCCCTGCAGTTCGGTGGCGGCGGTCATGTGCGGGCGGCAGGCTGTACTATTGAAAAGCCCTGTGCCGAAGCGCGCATAGAATTGGTAAAAGCCATTATGCAGGTATTGGAGGAAACAGCGTGACGGAGGTCAGGCCGCTTAGCGGTTTTCTCAATATCCTCAAACCGCCCGGTATGAGTTCCCATGATGTGGTGGGCTTTGTGCGGCGGGTGCTCCATACGAAAAAAGTGGGGCATGCGGGGACTTTGGACCCGGCAGCAGCCGGTGTGCTTCCCATCGCCGTGGGAAATGCAACCCGTTTGATTGAATATCTGGAACTAACCGATAAAACCTATCGGGCTGAAATCCGTCTGGGCATCGCCACCGACAGCGGAGACGATACCGGCAGGATTTTGACCCGTCAGGCTGACTGGTCAGATTTTGACCGGTCAACGCTTGAAAAGACGCTTATGCAGTTCACCGGAAAAATCCGGCAGACGCCGCCTGCTCATTCAGCCATTAAAATTAACGGGCAGAAAGCCTGTGATTTGCTGCGGGCGGGCAAGGTGGTGGAAGTACCCAACCGCGAAGTTACGATTTACCGTTTGGAGCTTTTGGCTTACAGCCATGATATGCTGCTGATTGATGCCGATTGCAGCAAGGGAACATACATTCGCAGTCTTTGTCAGGATATTGGCAGGGCTTTGGGAATACCTGCAACAATGGCTTTCCTGCTGCGGCGGCGTGTGGGGGATTTTTCCGTGGAACACGCTTTGACCTTGGAAGAACTCGCCGCCTCCGGGGCCGATGCCCTGCTGGCGGCAGAAGACTTCCTGAGCGGGATGCAGCGTTTTGACCTGAACCCCAAGCGGGAAAAGGCGTTTTGCAACGGCCTATCCACTACGGTGCGGAACTTTATTGCGGAAACCGGGAATCTGCGGGTTTTTGCGGACGGTCATTTTATCGGCATTGGCCGCTATGACAAGGAAAAAGAAGAACTTCTGCCGGTTAAGGTAATAGGGCGGTGATGGGAATTTCATGGAAGTATATAACAAACTAACCGATTTGACGCAAAAATATCCCCGGCTGACGGTGGCTTTAGGCATGTTTGACGGTGTGCATATCGGTCATCAGAGCATTATCCGCCATGCGGTGGAGCTGGCTCGCAAGATTGATGGCAAGTCCGTGGTCTTTACCTTCAGCAACCATCCTCTATCGGTGCTGGCACCGCAGAACATG
>DJYL01000076.1:0-1670 GCA_002448495.1 Pseudoselenomonas ruminantium
CCTACGGTAAGCCCCAACAAAATTACAGCAATTTTTTTCTGATTAATCATTGGAAAGTCCCCTTTTCATATGTAAAAAGATATTTACTTTACTTCTGCCATAACTGCATTTTCTGCTTGTTCTTCGCTTTCTGCTGTTTCGCCCCGTTCTTCCTTCAGGAAAGCATTATCCTGTGCTTTGAGGAAGGGGAAGTAAATCACCGTGGCAATAGCAAGATTTACAATCTGCACCACAGCGCCCTGCCAGCCGTTCAGCAGGAAACCGGCAATAACCGGCGGCGTTGTCCAGGGAACCTGCACCGCACTGAAAGGAGCCATAAAGCCCGTGGTAATCGCAAAGTAAGTAATGAACATCGCAATCAATGGCACAATAACGAAGGGAACCAGCAAATACGGATTAAATACAATCGGCAGACCGAAAATAATCGGCTCATTGATATTGAACAGGCCGGGTACAAAGGCCATCTTCATCAGTGATTTGAGCTGCTGGGAACGCGCCGTGAAAATACCGGCAAAGAGCAGCCCCAAGGTCAGGCCGCAGCCGCCGCTTTTTACAAACACATCATTAATCTGACAGGTGAAAATCTTTGCTTCCGGATTGTTGATGAGGCTCATCCCGGCATCAATGAGATGCTGATTGTCCAAAGAGTTGGCAATGAGCAACGGGCTTACCACGCCGCCCACAACATTCGGGCCGTGAATACCTGCCCAGAACAAAATACTCTGCAAACCTACGATAATCGAGCCGCCCGCCAGCGAATCGGAAAGCCCCTGCAGCGGCGTCTGAATCACCTGAAACACCAGTTCCGGCAAGGTCGTAGCTCCCAAATAATGGCAAAGCCCATAGAGCACCGATGCCGAAGTGAAGAAAATCATACCGGGAACCAGCGCCGTAAACGCCTTGGCTACGCCGGAAGGAACCGAATCCGGCATCTTGATGCCGATATGATTCTTCTCACAGTAGCAGAACACATAGGATACAAAAAACGCAATCAAGATGGCGGTGATTACACCGTTGCTGCCCACCCAGGCCTTCGGGATAATGTCACCAACGGTTTCCCCGCCTTTGCTGACAATCTGCGGCGGCATCAAAATCAAAAACGTCGATAAGGACAAGATGGAAGCCATGATGGCATCACAGCCCTCATTCTCCACAAATTTATAGGTGATTGCCAGAACAACAATCAACGCCAGCACACTGAACGTACCACCGGCTACCGCATTAAGCGGTGCTGTCCAGTCAGCCCCAAAGATGGATGCCATAAACTCCGGATACCCCGGCAGCGGCAAATTCGCCAATAACAGGAACACCGACCCGCAAATCGTAAACGGCGTGGTCATAATAAAGCCATCACGGAGAGCCGCTACCGCTTTAATCTGCGCAAACTCACCCATGAATTCGATAAACTTATCGAACATTTCTTGTTTCGTCATGATTTTCCTCTCCTAAAAATTTTATCGCCCGAGGCCATGCGTTCAGCCTCATTCCCTTAAGGTATTTTTAATATAACATGCGAAAAATCACGAAACAATAAATCCAGACCAATAAGAAACGCTGATACAACAGATAACAGCATAAATGCCGCTTCTGTGTATCAGCGTTTCAAAATAAACCATTATTATGTTTTCACTAAAGCAAGTACATCAAGCCTAAGCCGCCCCGGCGGGGAT
>DJYL01000076.1:1783-6612 GCA_002448495.1 Pseudoselenomonas ruminantium
GCCGCCCCGGCGGGGATACCTTTCTGTAGCGTTTGACAAGCCTGTCTAAGCGAAAGAAAGGTATCCCCGCCGGGGCGGCGCCTTATCACGTACTCTCTTTAGTAATAGAAATGCTTCCCCAACCACTGCTCCTTCTGCCGCGCACTATGATAATCCACTCTCGTCATCAGCACCGCAAACAAAATATCCATCACATACTTGGCCCCTAGCAGAAACACCCGTGGCCCTAATTCCTCCATAGACTTCACCGTAGCCACCGGAAAGACCACATCCGCCTGTGCCGCCAAAGACGATTGCGGCGAAGCCGTCAGCAGCATAATGGGATTCCCCCGCAATTTGAGCAGATGGGCAATATCCAAAAGCATACGATTCTCCCCCGTACGGCTGATGAAAAACGCCACATGGTCTTTGGGCGCGCCCGTGGCCTGCAAATACTGCATGGTCATAGCCGGATGCACCGTGGAACACTTATTCGCCATGATGAACCCCGAAGCTGCCATATTGGCAATATCCAGATTATTGTCCATCGCATAAAAATCTACATGCGCCGACTTGTTCAGAATGGCAAGCGCCCGCACAAAATCGCCCGGCTCCAGCATACTGCGCGTCTCCTTGAGCGCATCAATGGAAATACTGGTCACCTTGTCCAGTATCGAATGTACCGAATCCCTGTCCGTCATGGCCAGTTCTTCTCCATGAGGACGTTCCATATACTGCATCATATCCGCCAAAAACTTGACGCGGAATTCCGTATAACCGCCAAACCCCAGCTTTTGGCTGAACCGTACAATGGCCGCCGAACTGGTAAACGTCTCCTTAGCCAGCTGGCGGGTAGACATCCCCGGCAGCATGCGGAAATTGGCCAGCAAAAAATTGGCAATCGTACGCTCCGATTCTGAAAAACCTTCCTGCTCCTGTAATTGGCTGATTAATCCTTTCATTGTTTATCGTCCTCGATTTCCACTACATGGTCACCAAATATCTCAAACGCCTTTTCCAGCGGCGCCCGCTCCTCCGGCGGCATGGCGTCCAAATCCACATGAATGGACGGTTCTTCCGCTGGCGGCGGGGCTGTTTTCTTTTTCACCGGTTTAGGCGGCGGCGTAAGGGGCATATCTTCCCCGCTGCAATGCAAATGCAGCGGACGGCCTGTAAGTTCTTCGAGCAGCTGTTCCAATAGAGCGCGGTAATTGCGCATAGCCAAATCCGCCATGAGCACGCCTTTGAATTTGACAAAGAACTGCGTATCGCTCATGCCCGCAAACTGCCCCTGATTCATGCAGGCAAAAACCGGCATTTTATTGCGTTCCTTGAGCGTCATCAAAAGCCTATCCCAAACTTCCGCATCACTGGCGGTAATGGGAACCACCTCCGCTTGCGGCATCGGTTCAACAGAGACATCTGCCCGCGGGGCAGTTCCCTGTGCCGCTGCTGCAGAACGCTGTGCCGCAGGTGCACGGGTGCCGGCCTGAGCTGCTGCCGCCACGGGTCTTGCGGCCAGCTGCGCCGCCATCTGGGATAATTTTGCCTCCAACTGCGCCAGACGCCCATCATCGACTGCTGCCCCCGCAGCCTGCGGCACAGCGCCACTGGTCACCGGATTGCACAGCGCCATCAGCGCCACCTCCACCGTAATGCGCGGCTGCGGCGACCATTTTATCTCTGCCAGCGCTTCATGGAGCCGTTTAAGCATCGCCATAAGGTCTTCCGTGCTGAAGAATTTTCCCTGCTCCTGCAGGACTTCATCCGGCTCGGCATACAAATCCATCTGCTCCAAAGTTCCCGTGGCCTGATAAATCATCAGACTGCGCAGATGCAGGGAAAGCTCCGTAAGCACCTGTTTCAAATCCTTGCCATCCCGCAGAAGTTCTGCAAGCACGCCCAGTGCCACCTGCGACTTGCGGGCATAGATGGCCTCCGTCAGCTTATAAATCCAATCATGGCCGATAAGCCCCAACACCTGCCGCACCCGCGCAGCAGTAAGTTCACCCTCCGCCAGCGCCGAACATTGGTCCAAAAGCGACAACGCATCGCGCAGGCCGCCGTCTGCCTGAATGGCAATCATATCCAAGGCTTCGGCTTCTGCCTTTAGCCCCATTTCCGCCACAACCGTTTCCAGCCGCCCGCGGATTTCCTCCACGGTAATCCGCTTAAAGTCATAGCGCTGACAGCGGGACTGAATCGTCGGCGGTACCTTATGCGCTTCCGTAGTCGCTAAGATAAACACCACATGGGCAGGCGGCTCCTCCAGAGTTTTTAAGAGCGCATTAAACGCTTCTGTGGTCAGCATATGCACTTCATCGATGATATAGACCTTGTAGCGGCCATCCACAGGCGCAAACTTTACCGTCTCCCTGAGGTCACGGATTTCATCAATGCCACGATTAGAAGCCGCATCAATTTCAAACACATCCATAGAAGTTCCGTCATTGATTTTCTGGCAGGCGGCGCACTTGCCACAGGGTTCCGGCGTGGGGCCATGCTCACAGTTGAGTGCCTTGGCCAGAATTTTTGCCGTACTGGTCTTGCCTGTACCGCGCGGGCCGGAAAAAAGATAGGCATGACCGATGCGCCCGGTAGTAATGGCATTAGAAAGTGTACGGCTGATATGTTCCTGTCCCACCAAATCACCAAAGGTGCCGGGACGCCATTTACGATAAAGTGCAATATAGGCCATAATTCTCCCCCACATACAAAAAAAGAACAGTCCTCAGACTGTTCCTATTTCCATTATTCTTTCTCACGTCGAGCTGCAGCCCCCAGGCGACCTCGCGGCACATGGAGCACCCCGCTTATCGCTGCTTCCTTCCGGACCTGACGAGGTTCACAGGACTCCATTGCGCAAGACCCAGACACTGCAACCCGACCTGAAAAAGAATATAAAAATGGCGGAGAGTGAGAGATTCGAACTCTCGATACAGCGTTCACCGTATACACGCTTTCCAGGCGTGCTCCTTCAACCACTCGGACAACTCTCCACAATGCTCTACAAACAGAAGCTATTCAATTGTAACTGATGAACAGTCATTTCATTTACCGCTTTCGTTCAGCGACAAGAATTATTATACGCATATAATCCATATCTGTCAACACTATTTTTGAAAAAAATAAAAAAAAATGAACGGCGGAAAAACCGCCGTTTAAAAAAACTCATCCGTAGCCATAACCACCTGAAAAGAGCCTATTGAACTGTGTACCCGCAGACGCAGCTGATTTTTACCTTGAGGCGAGACATTCTTGCCAAAACGCGGCAACCCCAAATCCGTCTCGATCTTCTCCTCTCCCAAGGACACACTGAACATGCCATTGAGTACGTTGATAAATTCCTCAATGCTGTCCTGAGCCATTTCATCCATTTCGGGAAGTTCTTCCTCACTATACCGCTCGGCCAGTTTCAGGTATACCGGCTCACTGGCAATGAGCCCCGCCACAAAGTGGATATCCCCGTCCAGACACTGGGAAGCCGCGTAACAAGGCTGCTCCTCATCTTCCTGACAAGGAACACGCTCCACCACCGCTTCTGTATGCAGCATATTTTTCATGGCTGCCATAAACATTTCCATATAGGACACATAGTGCAGCTCCTGATTGGGATAATTGTTCCCCATAGCCAGCATCACTGCCGTCCTCACCGGATTAATGTCCATGGCATCATCAGCCAGAAGCTTCGCGGCAGAAGATTCATCCTGCTCGGCCTCCCTCAAAATCCGCTGCATCTCCTCAGGCGCATATTGTTCCCGATTAAAAATACATTGGACAATGCTAAAATTACTGGTCATTCGCCGCGACCTTCCTTCGCACCGTTTCCACGGCCTTTTTTATCTGCTCACTGGAATAGGGCTTTTGAATAAAGTCCATAGCCCCCATCTTCAAAGTGGTCATCAGCTTCTGCGGCGTACCTGCTGAAGACAGCATCACCACCGGCAAGTCCGGATTGACCTCCTTGATGACCTGCAGGGCTTCAATGCCCCCGACTTCCGGCATAACAATGTCCAGAAACACGCAGTCAATTTGTTCCTCCAAATTGAGCATTACGGCTTCCTTGCCATTCTGCGCCTCCAGAACCTCACAATCCAAAGACTCCAGCTCCTGCCGCAGCTTCTTGCGCAAAAGCTTCGAATCATCCGTAATCAGTACCCGTAATTTTCTATCCAAATTGGCCGCCTCCTCAGCGAAAAGTAAACACATCCATTATTAAAATCCACTTATTATTTATATTCGCCAAGAGAAATTTATATTCCTTCAATCCCCTTGCAACGAAAAAGAGTTTTTTTTTGCCTGCTTTATTGCTACAATATATCTAGCAGCTAAACAAAGGAGAAGATTGCATGAATGAAAACGGATTTACCCATTTTGACGAACAGGGACAGGCCATCATGGTGGATGTCAGCGGCAAAAAAGAAACCCACCGCACAGCCATTGCCAGCGGCATCATCCAGGTCAGTCCGCCGGTTTTTGAGGCCATTCAAAAAGGAACAGCCGCCAAAGGCGATGTGCTGGGCGTTGCCCGCATTGCCGGAATTATGGCCGTCAAAAACACCAGTTCCGTAATCCCCCTGTGTCATCCCCTGCCCATTGCCAAGTGCGGCATAGACTTTGAACTGCTCGAATCTGACTGCTCGGTAAAGGCCATTGCCACGGTGAAGGTTACGGGGCTTACCGGCGTGGAAATGGAAGCCCTGCATGGCGTCAGCGTGGCGCTGCTCACCATCTACGATATGTGCAAAGCCATTGACAAGCGCATGGAAATCACAGACATTCATCTCGATAAAAAAAGCGGCGGCAAAAGCGGCGAATTTATCCGTTAAAAAAGGCGCTGTGATGAAATG
>DJYL01000232.1 GCA_002448495.1 Pseudoselenomonas ruminantium
TGACCGTGGCATTTTCCTTTCCCTGCGAATACCCATGCCGGTTATCGGCAGCAATCTGCATAGCCCAGTCCACCGCCTTTTCTACGGGATTAACCGCAGCAGAGGCACTGCCGCTCATCAATAAAAAAACAGCCAAGCCCGTGAACAAACCATCGACAATTTTTCGCATATTGTTTCCCCCTGTAAATGACGCTATAACGAATAGTATAGCGTCATTTACGATATTCTGCATGAAAAACTGTACAAAAAATGCCGTCACGCTTGTAAATACATGACGGCAACAAAGTGAAGTGAAGGGATGTGTATCCGTTATGATTTTGTAGTGTCTGTAAGCTTTATTTTTCGGTACATCGCATAATATACCCGTTCCTGTTCCACACAACGTTCAAGATTGCATAACAGCACCCTGACTTCTTCCTGCATTTCTTCGTCCCAACGCTTTTGCTTGTCGTATTCCCTAAGCGCAGCAACGGCCTGTAAGATTTTTCCATGAAGCTGCCGATTATCATTTTCCGTCATGTCCAACACCTCTTTAGCTGTCTCACAAGACCTGACTTCCCCTTTTGGAAAATCCCTCTGCACATCTCCTATATGCCGAAATTTTGTTTGATAATATCGCTCTTCCTCGTCAGCATACTGTTTCAACCGGTCACACAATTCCAGTATCCGCTTTTTCCCCTCATCGTCCAAAACGATTTTGTCACATTCGTTTAGCTTACCGATGATGCGCATAATCTGCAGATGTGTGTCGGCAATATCTTTTATTTTCATGATACCTCCTTACATCATCTGTGAACATGTATACTGTATAAATATATAATTCTCCCCCCCGTGGATTTACCTGCATTCTCTGAAAAATTTTTTGATAAAATAATATTGTGCACTCACCTATACGCTGTGGATATGTGCGCCATATATGTATATAGTTCTACCCCCCCCCGGACAATCCTGCCCAGTTTATTATTTTTTGTCTAAACGTCACTAAAAAGAGGAGCAATCATCTGCTCCCCTTCATTAACCAGCAATCAATTTTTACTGTGCCGCTGTCGCTGCTTGCGGCGGATTGTTATTATCCTCCATCGAGCGCTTGGACGAAAGCTTGCTCTTTTGTTCCGTAATGAGTGCCTGCATGATGATGAACACGCAGAGCAATGCCCCGACTACAATCTTCGTCCACCATGCAGACAAGGTTCCCTGAAAGCTGATAAAGGTCAAAATCACACCCTGAATCAGCACACCGATAAGGGCACCGGGGATAAAGCCTACACCACCGGTCAACAACGTGCCGCCAATAACCGAGGACGCAATGGCATCCATTTCCATGCCCAGACCATGCAGGTTATACCCCGTCAGCATAATCAAACTGTAGGCAAGGCCCCCCATGGAAGCACAGAAACCGGAAATGGCGTAGACCATAACCTTCGTGCGGAATACGGGCAGACCCATAAGGGCTGCCGAGGATTCACTGCCGCCGATGGCAAATACCGCCCGGCCAAATTTCGTAAAGCCTAATACGATGGCGGCAATAGCAATCATAATGAGCGCCACCACCGCGCCGATGGAGATAAAGCCCACGCCCAAGTCAATGCGATAGCTGGCCAGCGCCACCCAGTCGGGATTGACAATCTGAATGGTATCCTGCGAGATAACCGCCGTGAGGCCGCGGCAGAAGAACATGCCCGCCAGCGTGATGATAAAGGGCTGCAAGTCAAATTTCGTGATGATATAGCCCTGCACCGCGCCAAACACCGTGCCCATCACGAGCACCAGCAATACCGCCAGCCCCAGCGGAATGCCGGTATTGGCCAAAAGCCACGCCAGAACCATGCAGACCAGTGCCAGCACTGCACCAACAGAAAGGTCAATGCCCGCAATAATCAACGTGAAGGTAATACCAATCGTGACGATAATCAGCGCCGCATTATCGATAAAGAGGTTCAGGAAAACCTGCGGCCGCATAAAGCCCTTGTAAATGGCCATGCCTGCTCCATAGAGAATCACAAAGAGCGCCAAGGTTACAAAAAAGGAGAAATACTTGGAAGCAATCATCTGATTGAGTTTGCTGCTCATAATTGCTTCACCGCCTTTCCGAATACTGCTTTGTTATCATTTTTCTGCTGCGAATGGCGGGAAGCCTTCCACTTATCAAACATTTCCTGTGCCTTCTTGGACTGAATCAGGCAGATGATGATAACCGCAGCCGCCTTGACCACCGGCAACTGGTCAGCCGATACGCCCAGAGCATACATGGTAGTGGTCAAGGTCTGAATGGTGATGGCACCGATTACGGAGCCGCCCACATAGAACTTACCGCCCGAAAGCAATGTACCGCCCAATGCCACGGCTAAGATGGCATCCATTTCCATATTCAGACCCGCATTATTGGCATCTGCTGCCCGAATCAGGGAGCTTTCAATAAGCCCCGATACCCCGGCGCAAAGACCGGAAAAAGCATACACAAGGAAGATGACCATGGTAACATTGATGCCTGCATATCTTGCCGCCGTGGGGTTAATGCCTACTGACTGCACAAACAGGCCGATACTGGTCTTCTTCATCAGCACAGCTACCAAGAGCACCATCGCCAGAGCAATAAAGATATTGGTCGGCAGGGGCATATTGGGCAGGAAGCCGGCAATATACTCAAAGGGTTTGTAATAAACCGTGATAATCTGCCCTTCGGTCATGAGCTGAGCCACACCACGCCCGGCGGTCATGAGAATAAGCGTTGCCACAACCGCCTGAATCTTGAACTTGGCTACCAGTAAGCCGTTCCACATGCCGCAGAGCACGCCGACACCAACAGCAGCCAGCATGGCAACACTCATGGGCATTTCAGCCACGCCGTCACCACGGCCGCCAATCAATGTGCAGACCACAGCGGCCGAAATGGCCACAACCGCACCAACAGAAATATCAATGCCGCTGGTCGCAATGACGAAAGTCATGCCCAAAGCCAGGATAATCAGCGAGCAGGAACGGTTCAGAATATCCACTAAGCGGCCATATAAATGACCATCCTCAGTCATCTGTATCGTCAAAAATCCATCGACAAACAAGGTATTGAATATGAGCAGTACCGACAGTGCCACCACGGGCAGGAAAAGGGAACTGCCACTAAATTTTTTCAGCATGTCCATCAGGCTGCACCTCCTGCAATAGCTTTCATCACGCCATCTGAACTGATATCAGAACCGGTGAGCTCTGCCACTTTGCGCCGGTCACGCATAACGACGAGTTTCGTGCAGGTACGCACCATTTCGTCCATTTCCGAGGAAATGAACACCACGGCCATGCCCTTTTGCTTGGCCAGCGATATCGCCATCTTCTGAATTTCCGTCTTCGTGCCTACATCAATGCCGCGGGTTGGTTCATCGAGGATAAGCAAATCCGGCTGCGTAGCCAGCCAGCGGGCGATGATGACCTTCTGCTGATTGCCGCCGGAGAGGTTCTTTACGAGCTGTTCACGGCTCGACACCTTGATGCGCAGAAGTTTTATGCAGTCATCGGCAATCTTGACCTGTTCCTCATAGGGAATATGGCGCAGAATGCCATCTTTGGCCTGCATGGCCAGAATGATATTCTCCCGCACGGACAAGTCGCCGATAATGCCGGACAGCTTGCGGTCTTCGGGGCAGAACCCGATTTTCTGCTCCATGGCATTCATGGGATTCTTCAAATGCAGCTTCTTGCCGTTGATAGAAAGCGAGCCTTTATTGATTTCGTTGATACCGAACAGAAGTTCTGCGGTTTCCGTGCGCCCGGAGCCTAAGAGTCCGGCAAAGCCGATAACCTCGCCCTTGTGAATCTGTACATCCACTTCATTGAGCTTGCCCACAGCGCCAATGCCCTTGGCATCTAAGAATACCTCGTCACTGGGTACGCTCTTTTCGGCAAAGTTATCCATATCCTTAACTTCATTGAGGTCTTTGCCGACCATCTTGGCAATCAGTTCCAAACGGGGCAGTTTGGCCGTTTCATAAGCCCCTACCAGCTCACCGTTGCGCAGTACCGTGATATGGTCGCAGATTTCATAGATTTGGTCGAGGAAATGAGAGATAAAAATAATACCTAAGCCCTGTTTTTGCAGCTGCCGCATAATCTTAAAAAGATGGGCAGTTTCTTCTTCATTCAGAGAAGATGTCGGCTCGTCTAAAATCAAAATCTTGGCATCCACATCCACGGCGCGGGCAATGGCAATCATCTGCTGCAAAGCCACGGAATAGTTGTCCAAAGTCTTGGTTACATCAATATGTACATCCAGTTTAGCTAAAAGTTCTGCCGCCCGCTGATTAATGGTCTGCCAGTCAATCATGCCAAACTTGCGCGGTTCACGGCCAATAAAAATATTTTCCGCAACCGTCAGATTCGAGCAGAGGTTAACTTCCTGATAAACGGTAGAAATCCCACAGTCCTGTGCATCTTTCGGGGTCTTCGGATTGATGGCTTTGCCATTTAAGAACACCGTACCACCATCTCTGGGATATACGCCGGTCAGCACCTTGACCAAAGTGGATTTGCCGGCGCCATTTTCCCCCATCAGGGAATGGATTTCGCCTGCATGCAGGGTGAAGTCCACATTGGACAGCGCCCGCACACCGGGGAATTCCTTGGTGATATGCCGCATTTCCAGTAGTGCCTGTGCCATAGATGTCACTCCTTATGCGCTAATATAGGTATAAATAAAGCCGTGTCCGCACACATACGCTGTACGGGCACGGCCTTGCATTTACTTGAGTCTCGGCTTAGTATTTGCGTTCCGGCAGGGTCTTTTCTGCTACATCAGCAGGGAAGACACCTTCGTCAACATAAACCAGTTTTTCAACTTTTTCACCGGCCAGAATCTTCTTAGCCGTTTCCATCAGGAGTTTGCCCTGCAGCGGGTTGCATTCTACCGTGCAGTTTGCTTTGCCCTCAATCATAGCCTGGAACATACCTTTTACGCCATCAATGGAGATAATGGTGATGTCCTTGCCGGGTTTGAGGCCGGCTTTTTCGATAGCCTGAATGGCACCGAGAGCCATATCATCGTTATGAGCAAAGAGAATGTCGATTTTCGGGCCATAGGATTTCAGGAAAGATTCCATAACTTCCTGACCTTTCTGACGGGTGAATTCACCAGTCTGAGAAGCGAGGATGTTGTACTTACCC
>DJYL01000026.1 GCA_002448495.1 Pseudoselenomonas ruminantium
CCGATAGGCAGCGAACTGTTGCCGATAGGCGCCATAAGCTTTTTGAGTTCGGAGTCGAAGGCCAGTACATAATCCACAATCTTCTGTGCGCCCTTGTCGATATCCAGACGCTTGACCAGACGCGGGTCCTGCGTACAGATACCCATTGGGCATTTGCCGGTATTGCAGGAATTGCAGCGCCCCTGCTCATTGCCGACACAACCCAAGAGCTGAATGAGTACCTTGCCCACGAATACACCGTTAGCGCCCAGACACATGAGTTTGAAGGCATCTGCCGCCGCATTGCCGGTCATGCCGATACCGCCGCCGCCGTAGAGGGGAATCTGCCCCTGCAGGCCCTGCTTGACCGCCGCCAGATAGCAGTCACGAATCTTCGATACCACCGGATGTCCCGTATGGTCGAGAGAAACCTCGTTCGCCGCACCGGTACCGCCCTGAATGCCATCGAGGAAGAAACCGCCGCAAATCTTATAGGGGTCACGCAGGAGGTTGTTGTATACCGATACGGAAGTTGCCGAAGCCGCGCACTTGATGCCAACCGGCACGCGGAAACCAAAGGCCGCATTCATGGACAGGTGCATTTTCTGTACCGATTCTTCAATGGAGTACAAGCCCTGATGGTTCGGCGGCGAAGCCAGGGTTGCCTTCGGTACACCACGAATAGCCTGTACGTGTTCGGCCACTTTCGCGCTGGGCAAGAGACCGCCGTCGCCGGGTTTTGCCCCCTGACCGATTTTTATTAAGATACCTGCCGGGTCCGTGACCATATGCGGCATAGCCTTGATGATGCGGTTCCAGCCAAAATGACCGGAAGCAATCTGGATAATGAAGTATTTGAGATACTCCGATTCCAACAGCTTAACCGGCATACCGCCTTCACCGGAGCTCATGCGCACCGGCAGGCCGCATTTCTCATTGAGATAGCCGACAGCCAGCGCCACGGCCTCCCATGCGCGGGTGGACAGAGCACCAATGGACATATCGGAGAAAATCAGCGGATAAATCCAGTCCACAGGCGGAGTCTTGGCTTTTTGCACCAATTTGCCGTCCTTTATCTCAAAGGGCAGGTCCTTAGCCGGCAGAACCCGGCCAAACGGAGCGCGGATATCGAAGGTATGACGGGCGGCATCCAAAGAAGGGTCCGTCATCTGCGAGATACGCCCCACCACAATGCTGTCCAGCGTGCGCTGGGCATTGAGATTGGTGCGCCCGCCCCGCTTGATCGGGCCGTTATCCTTCGAGAGCAGGGTCTTGCGCGTATCTGCATTTCTTACCGGACGAATGGCATTATTGGGGCAGATTTTTTCGCACATGCCACAGCCACGGCAGAAGTCCGTAAGGCTGGCTACCTGCTTGATGATGGGTCTTGCGATATGCGTATGTTTCGGTTCCGGCTGGCTGCCCTCAGAAACCGTCAGCGACTGCTTCTGCACCTCTACCTTGATGGCCTTGAAGGAACAACCAGCCACGCAGCTGCCGCACATGGTACAACGCTCTGCGTGATATTCGATTTTCCACGGCAGGTCATTGACGCCGATATCCTGTGTTTTTACTGCTTCCATCTCTGTACCTCCAGGTCATTGTCAATCACGACAATCTCACGTTCATTGGGATAAATATCCTGCGACTGGTCACGGTTCGGCATGATTTCGTTGATGCCGCAAACCTCTGAGGAAATCGCCACCATGTTTTCATCACGGCCCACCACTACCGGACGCAGCTTCTTGGAATCACAGCAGGTAATCATACGGCAGTCCGGCAGCACGCCGATAACCGTATTCGGACCGTTGATTTCCAAGTTGGCCAGGGACTGACGTATGGCCACCAGCACATCCTTATCCTCACGCTGCTCGCATTCTTCAAAGGGCAGCGGCGTAATAACGTGCTTATAATAGGTAAGCGGCCATTTGAGCTCATGGTGCACATAGTGCAGGGTATTCAGGAAGCACTGGGAATCGGATTCAAAGCCGATATAGCCACGGTGCAGGGAAGACTGAAATTCCTTGTTCTTCGTATAGAAGGTATTTTCGCCGTTAGCACAGAGCGTATAGCCCTGTAGGAAGAACGGATGCGCTGCATAGCGCACGATATCATAGTTCGTATTCTGACGGCACTGCGCCACGATGGATTTAGCCACGAGGCAGCCATTATCGTCCCAAAGATGGAAATAGGTCGCAATATCCGCTGGGTCGCCGATTTCCTTCAAGGTCAGCACATCCGGCCAGAAGGAATACACAAAACCGGCATTGTTCTCCGTGAGAATTTTGCGCAGAGCCAGCCGCGTATCGAGCAAGAGATTTTCCTTCTCCTCTTTACTCATATGACCAGCTTCTTCCGGATAGTCATAATTGCGGAAGATATAGTAGGGCATTGCCTTGATATCGAGTCCCGGACGCTTATCCGGAACCGGAATCCACTCAGCCAACGGCACAAAGTTATGCGCATCCATATAGTCCTCAACCAACTGTGCACCACGCTGCGTGCAAGCCAATGAAAGCAGGGGCTTATCCTTGTAATTGGAGAAAATGCCATAGAGGTCCTGCATGACCATGGCAAAGCCCGAATTATCATGGCCTTCCTGCTGTGGCAGCATCAAATGAAGGGCCTTGGAGGGCTGAATAGGCACCTTGCTTTTTATCGAACCAATTCTGCACATAACTGTCGCTCCTTTGCGAATGTATACAAAATATTACATATCTGTCCTTACTCGATGTATTTTTATTACAACGTAATTAACATTATAAGAATTTTGTAAACCTGTGTCAATAAGGCAAAAACTATAAATTATACATTTATAGTTACAATAACCCCTTATAAAACAGGTTTTAATAAGCATATTTATGTATTTTTATTCACAATAGAGTATATTTATAAATAAATACATTTACACTGTGACAAATATGTTATAGCAGACGAGGCACGAAAAAAGCGCTATGCACAGAAATACATAGCGCTTTTTCTATTATAATGCTTTTGTTATGTTATGTATTTTTTTACGGTATACAGGAATACATAACAGGCCGCTGTCCTATCGGACAATCGATAAGTATACATAATACTTATTCGCCATCAACAAACGAATCCAGTTCTTCACTGTCATAATAGACAGCCTTTTGACGGCATACCAAGCCCAATGAGCGATAAAAGGCATCATCCAAATTTCCCTTTTTAATGACTTTGAACGCAATCAAAAATGCCATAAACACGGTATCCCGCATGCCATTAATAAAAGGAACCTCCACAATTTCACCATTAATTCCCGGCGCCAGAATCAGCTTCACCTGACTTTGACGTTTGGCCAGATAGTTATGCAGTTCCGAGGACAGATTGAGAAACAAGCGTTCACTAGTGCCCCCCCGCTGACTAAAGACCAACGAAAGCGCCTGTTTTTTGCTGCCGCTTTTCTTTTTCTTCTTTTTTCCAGCCGATAAAACATTGCTGACCGCCTTGCCTTTTCCCGGTGTCAGCGCATATGGCTCCATCACGTTGGCCGCAGGCAATGTAACGGTCTGCTGATGCTTGTCCGGCCAAAGCTTACCAGGAAATTTAATCAGCTTTCTCGCCCCGGTCAGGAGTTTTTCCTGCCAGCTTTCTATCGGTCTGCCCAGCTGCTGGCCTACCAGCTTATCCAAATCAATCGTTTCCACAGCCGCTGATTCCCCGGGTTCAATCCGTTTAATGGTCTGTTTTAATCCATCTACACCGCGTACTGCCGCCGCATAGATAATCAGTTTCTTCTTGCGTTCAGCAGCGAGATAAGCCAGCGGTGCAAAGTCCCTGTCGTTGGAGAATATAGCAATTTTCTTTACCGAACGCCGCAGGCAAAGTTCCCGTGACCCCAGCATAACCAGCCAGGTATCAGCCGAATCCTTCCCCACCATACTGTTGACAATATGAAACTTCGGCCCCTCCAGGCGCAAATACTCAAGCCCCGTCTTAGCCCGGTTCCCCACACAATAACATTCCCGCACCTTAAAATTCTGGCTCAGCCAAACATAAAGCGGCACGCCCCACTTCGGCGAAGCATTTTCCGCATCAATAAATACGACCAAATCCCCACTCAACGACATACAACCGCCCCAATTTCCGGTTAGAATTTTTCTTAATATTCTATAGACATATTCATTATACATCATCAAAGGACTACAAAACAAGCAATCCCCTATCCAAACGAACAGTCCCTATAACACCTAAAGGAAAATCTTCTATAATACGAACTAAGCCCGAGGGAGCTGGCTGTATTTTTCCGCAGCGTTTGACAAGCCTGTCTAAGCGAAGGAAAAATATTGCCAGCTCCCTTGGGCGCCTTATCACAACAATGTAAGCCTAAATCTATTGCCATAAACTAAGCCCGCGGGACTGTTGTTATGGTTTCGCAGCTTTTGACAAGCCTGTCTATGGCGAAGAAAACATAATAACAGCCCCGCGGGCGCCTTTACGCTATGATGTTAACAAAACAAAATTTAATGAAGATAGGCGGATGGATTAACCGCCTGTCCATTAATCCGCACTTCATAATGCACATGCGGCCCCGTCGAAAATCCGGTACTGCCCATATAGGCGATTACCTGTCCCCGGCGCACATGCTGTCCGGCAGTTACCGCCACCTGCATAGCATGACCATAACGGGTCATAATGCCGTTGCCGTGGTCGATATCCACCATATTGCCGTAGCCGCCATCATTCCAGCCGGCTACGCGCACAACACCATCTGCCGTTGCCAGAATCGGTGTTCCCATATCATTGGCAATATCAATGCCCGGATGGAAGTCCGAACCATTCCAGCGCAGACCATAAGGCGAGCTTACTACACCACGCGCCGGCCAAATGGCTGGCGTAGTGCCTCCAGGCAGATTAATGCTGACTGCCCCAAGTTCCTTCTGCCGCTGGCTGAGTTCTTCCTTCAATGCCGTAAGGGACTGGCGTCTGACCGCCAAGCCCTGCTCAACCAAGGCCAGTGTATCGCTGACATTTTGCACCGTAGGCGTGCTGATTGGCCCACCCTGGCCATTATGCGTTTCCGGGTCAACACTTTGGTTGCCGTCACCATTGCTGGAATTATTTTCCTGCATGGGCTGTGCCCCGGACAAACGCCGAATATCTTCTTCCAGCTTCTTGAGCTGGTTCATATCTTCCTGTAAGGCATTTGCCTTTTTGGCCAGCTGCAAAAGCTGTTCCTGTTGAATGCTGTTTACCTGCCGCAAATCCTCAATCTCTGCCGCACCATTGCGATTGACAAAAGTGCTGTACACCGCATAGCTGAACGCTCCGACAAAGAGCATTGCTCCGGCCAAAAGAGAAATCACACCGTATTTCAACAGCGCGCCCGGCAGACGAATCGTCTTCGTGTCGCCACCCTGTGGGGGGATAAATTTAATCGTATACTCCTCCGCAGCAGTCTTACTCTGTTCATTATCTGCTGACATTTGAGCCTTCCTTTCTCAAAAAATCACTTTGCCTTGCTCATCGCTTCCTGCAAAGCCTGTTCTTCTTCTTTCGTCATCGGATAACTAGATTTGCCATCCTCAATGGGTTTGGCATAGCCGCGGGAATCCTCACGGCCAAAGATACTGGACAATACCACCCCATTGTTATGGGCATCCAGCAGTGCCACGGCATAGCTGAGATCACTGCCCATGTCCTCAAAGGCGCGGAAACGCACCATACCTACACGGGTAACCGCCATTTGCAACAGTTCGTCTATACGATGATTTTCGGCATCCAGACGCTTATTTTCCTCTACCACATGACGTACTTCATCAATATGTCCCATGAGCAGCCGTTCCAAATTATCGCCGTCCACACCGCTCATCATCTTGCGGTAACGCTTCTTCATATAGCTGAGTGTCCATGCCTGCTTAATCATAATACATAGCATAATGGCCATAACTACAGCCATAATCGCTACAATGAAGGGCATATTATCCGCCATAAGCTTCGTAAACAATTTCATATCCATGCTAAATTCCCAAACTCCCCTATGATTTATACCGTAAATTTACCTGTCTGCGAGAACTGGCGCAAGGCATCCATTTTAGCCTGCTTCGTGTTCTGCTGCCTTTCCAGCATCGTCCCCATAATGCGTTCCAAGTCCTCCGGGGAATAAAATTCGATTTCCAGCCTGCTCTTTTTCTTCCCCGTCTGAATTCTTACCTGCGTGCCAAACATCTGCGTTAATTTATCCACCGCATCACGGATAAAGATATCCTGCTCCTTTTTTTCTTTGGCAGGCTGTTCCCCGCTGTGCTCATGCAGCAATTCCGGATCTTCCAGCAGCTTCTTTACCAGTTTTTCCGCCTGACGGGCAGAAAGCTCCCTGCTTTGAATATAATCTGCCGCTTCAAGCTGCAAATCCTTATCGTCCAAAGCCAGCAACGGCTTGGCCTGCCCCATGGACAACGAACCATTTGCCACATAAGCCTGCACCTGCTCAGCCAGATTAAGCAGCCGCAGGAAATTGGCAATATGTGAACGACTGCGCCCGACTTTCTTCGCTACATTTTCCTGCGTGAGCTTAAATTCCTTCATCAGACGTTCATAAGCCTTGGCTTCTTCCATTGCATTTAAGTTTTCCCGCTGAATATTTTCTATCAGGGCAATCTGCGCAATTTCCTCATTATTGTACTCCCGCACTTCCACAGGCACTTCCGTAAGGCCGGCCAGCTTTGCGGCCCGCAGGCGGCGTTCTCCGGCAATCAGTTCATAGCGGTTATCCGCCATCCTGCGAACCAGCAAGGGCTGCAATACGCCAAATTCCTTAACGGAATCCTTTAGTTCTTCCAAGGCGCTTTCATCAAACTCCATACGGGGTTGATAGCGGTTAGGCTGAATAGACTCAATTGCGATTTTATGCGCCTTTTCCGCAGTTCCATTTTCACTGACCGGTTTAGGATTGCCCAGCAAGGCACCTAAACCTTTGCCCAGACCGCCTTGCTTAGCCACAAGCAATCACCTCTTTCGCCAGCTTCATGTAAACTTCAGAACCCTTGGATTTCTTATCATAATAAATAATGGGCTGACCAAAGGACGGTGCTTCACTCAGACGCACATTGCGGGGAATCATCGTCTTGTAGACTACCGCATCAAAGCTGTTCCGCACCTCAGCCACTACCTGCTCAGCCAGCTTCGTGCGGGAATCGTACATGGTCATAACCACGCCTTCCAGCTTCAACTCTGCATTCAGATTGCTGCGCACCAGTTCAATGGTGCGCATAAGCTGCGCTACACCTTCCAACGCATAAAATTCGCACTGAATAGGCACCAGCACCGAATCTGCTGCCGTGAGCGAATTAAGCGTCAACAGCCCCAATGATGGCGGGCAGTCAATGATGATGTAATCATAATCATCCCGCACCGCATCCAGAGCTTTTTTCAACCGCGTTTCGCGGGAGATGGCGGCCACCAGTTCGACCTCAGCCCCTGCTAAATCAATGTTCGCCGGCAGGATATCCACCTTGAATTCCGTCTTCTGAATCACATCCATTACCGGAACATTGTCGATTAACACCTGATAGATTGTCTTGCCCTGCAAGGTCGACTTATCCACCCCAAAACCACTGCTGGCATTGCCCTGCGGGTCACAATCCACCAACAAAACCTTTTTCTTCTTGGCCGCCAGACAGGCGGATAAATTCACCGACGTCGTGGTTTTACCCACACCGCCCTTTTGATTGGCAACTGCGATAATCTTTGCCAAAATCGTCACCACTTTCTTACACTATGTTCAAGTTACAGTAATGCTTGTGTATTTTCCCTAAAATAAGTATAATTGTTACATTACAGGTTTTATTTTGGACAGATGTAAATTTTAACCCCGCCCAAAAACAGCATACCTATATAATAATATGAAATGCAAAAAAATGCTATTGTTTCACGTGAAACAGTAAAAAAATTTTAAGGTGGTGAGTATATGCCGGTTTACAATGCCCCCCTGCTTTCCATTGATGCAGCTGAAGCCCGGCGCTATGCAGGCCTGCAAAAAGCCGCCGACTTTGCCGAGGAAAAAATCCTTGCAGCCTGCGAAGATGCCCGCTTATTGGCCGTCCCCAAGGGAATTTGGGAGCTTTACGACTATGATTGTGAAACACAAACCATAAAAGCGACTCCTCCCTGCCAGATTCAAGGGCAAAAAATTGGCCAGCATTTAGCTGGCTGTGAAAAAGTTATTGCTTTGTCGGCTACCGTAGGTGAAGCTATCGAGGAAGATATCACCAGACGCTTTGCCAGCGGAGAATACAGCAATGCTGTACTCATGGACGCAGCGGCCACTGCCGCTGTCGAACAAATTGCCGACAGCATGGAAAAGGCCATAACCCCCAAGATGGCGGCGCAGGGCTTTTTGCTGAAATGGCGCTTCAGCCCCGGCTATGGAGACTGGCCACTAACGCAGCAGCCGGAATTAATCCG
>DJYL01000202.1 GCA_002448495.1 Pseudoselenomonas ruminantium
ACGCCGGGCAAGGCCGGACAGGAAGTAGAAGGCGTTCCCGTATTCAATACCGTTAAAGACGCAGTGGAAGCAACAGGGGCTACGGCCTCCGTGGTCTATGTACCCGCAAGGTTCGCCGCTGACTCCATTATGGAAGCAGTAGATGCCGGACTGGATTTGGTGGTCTGCATTACCGAACACATTCCGGTACAGGATATGGTCAAGGTGCGCCGTTATATGGAGGGCAAGAAAACCCGCCTGATTGGGCCGAACTGTCCTGGCATCCTGACTACGGATGAATGTAAACTGGGCATTATTCCGGGCAATATTCAGAAGAAAGGTCATGTGGGACTCGTTTCCCGTTCCGGGACGCTTACCTATGAAGCAGCCTTCCAGCTCATGAACGCCGGAATTGGTGTAACGACAGCTATCGGCATCGGCGGTGACCCGGTCAAGGGGACGGATTTTATCGATGCGTTGGAACTCTTTAAGAACGACCCCGAAACCAAAGCCGTGCTGATGATTGGTGAAATCGGCGGTACCGCCGAAGAAGATGCCGCCAAGTGGATAAAGGAAAACATGCCGGAAAAACCGGTAGCGGCCTTTATCTCCGGCCGTCAGGCGCCTCCGGGAAAACGCATGGGCCATGCCGGTGCGATTATCTCCGGCGGCAAGGGCACAGCCGCCGACAAGATTAAGGCCTTAAACGGCGTAGGCATTCAGGTAGCCGATACCGTAGCCCATATCGGAGAAACCGTCGTGGATACGCTGAAAAAAGCCGGTATTTACGACGAGTGCCATACCTGCTGAAGTGAAAAAAATAACGGGACAGCCGCCAGGACTGTCCCGTTATTTTTTATGCGTTATACCTTTGGCCCTGTGTAGCGCAGACCCAGCATGGTGATGTCGTCAAATTGTTCTGCGCCGTTTTCGTAGGCAGCAATGTCATTTTGTACAGCCTGAATAAGGTCTTTTACAGCGGCGGTGGTTTCTGTATGGTTGAGGAAATCCTGCAGCCGTTCTTCGCCATAAAGCTGTTCTTCCGTGTTCATGGCTTCGGTGACACCGTCGGTATAGAGGAATAAGGTATCGCCCGGTGCCAGCGTGAGCTTGTTGGCGGTATAGACAAAATCCTCGATTACCCCCAGCGGGCGGCTCTTTTTTTCTGTACGCAGGTAAGTCCATTCCGTGCCCGTGTCTGAACATCATTTCCTCATTGGCCTGACAGAGCTGCTGATTGGCAAGGGTCAGTACCGCAGCGGCATCGTCAAAGCCCACGGACATAAGCGCCAGATTTTTGAGGATGGTCTTGCCGCGCATCATGAACAGCGCCGCCGGTACGCCTTTCCCGGATACATCAGCCACGGTTACGGCCAGATGGCGGTCATCCAGCATATAGAAGTCATAGAAATCGCCGCCGACCTCTTTGGCGGCGTGCATGCTGGCAAAGAGGTCAAAGTCAGAGCGCTGAAAATCGAAATCATGGGGCAGTACACCCTGCTGGATATTGGTGGCGACATTCAATTCGGTTTCAATGCGCTGGTTTTTGGCGGTGGTTTTCGCAAGATTGGCCATTTTGTCGGCAATGGCCGCCAGTTCCTGATTGTCGGAGGTGCGTAATAAGATTTCCCTTGCCATACATCATGGCCCAGAATTTTTGCAGCTTCTTTTTCATAGGACGCTCCTTTTTCGACAGTTTTCAAGGTCATGTTCTAAAATAGCATCTATGCGTATATTCTATATTTTTACCTGTCAGTCCTGCCGGTAAATAAAAAACGGCAATAAAAAACGCCGAACAAAAGTCCGACGTTTTTATATGCCGTAGCAGCAATCTTATTTGATGCCAGCGCCATCGAGAGCACTGCGAACGCTCTGGGCAGCTTTGTGCATCTTTTCGAGTTCATCGTCAGTGAGGTGAACTTCGAAGGAGCGCATGATACCATCAGCGCAAACCATACGAGGAATGGAGAGGGCAACGTCTTTGATGCCGTATTCGCCTTCGAGAACTGCGGAGCAGGGCAGGATGGTGTGTTCATCATAGAGAACGGACTTGATGAAACGGCAAGCAGCCATAGCAATACCGGTGTTCGTGAAGCCCTTCTTGTTGATAACATCGTAAGCAACCTGAACCAGTTCCTGTTCAACAGCTTCGTGGCTGAGTTTTTCCGTACGATGGAAATATTCATCCAGATCATCAATGGGGAAACCAGCGCAGCCAGTCGTGGACCAAGCAACGAAAGCAGCGTTGCCGTGTTCACCGAGAACATAACCGTTGATGTTCTTCGGGTCAACCTGGTACTTGTCAGCCAGGATGCGACGGAAACGATAGGTTTCGAGCATCGTACCAGTACCGAGGATGAGGTTGCGCGGATAATCGAACTGCGTGGAAACAACATAAGTAGCAACGTCAAGCGGGTTGGTGATCATGATGATCATAGCTTCCTTCGTGCGCTTAACGATTTCGCCCATAACGGAGCTCATAATCTTAGCGTTGGTACCAGCCAGCTTCAGGCGGTCCGGAGTTTCACCCGGGCGGATGGACGGGCCAGCAGTGATAACGATGATGTTTGCATCTTTGCAGTCTTCGTAGTCACCGAGGTGGAATTTGATGTTGGTGCTGTATACGCAGCTCGTTGCATGGCTGGAGTCCTTAGCTTCGCCCCAAGCCTTGTCTTCGTTGAGGTCGATGAGGACTACTTCCGTAGCCAGCTGGAAATCAGCAATCTTGTTTGCAACTGCAGAACCAACGTTGCTGGCGCCGATAACGACGATTTTTCTTCTGTTGTTCATTTTGTTATTACCCCCTGAATGAAATGTGAAATATATCCCTAAGTCGTGTTAATCGTAGCACTATTAAGACCTAGTGTCAATAAGTATTTGCAAAGAAACAAAAGCAATATTTTTCGCAAAATTGATGAAATGTTGTAAATGAGGGGAAAATGTGTAAATTTTTGGGGGCGTAAAAAATAGCAAAGATTTTCTGGGGGAAATTGTTGTAATTGGCGAGGTTTTATTATATATTATAGATTGTTTGTAGAAAAAGAAAGAGAGCTTCGGAAGGAGATTGTTCTATATATGTTTGGTATGTCATTGGATATTGGTATCGACCTGGGAACGGCAAATGTGCTGGTGTATGTGAAAGGCAAGGGCATTGTGCTGCGTGAGCCTTCGGTAGTGGCTGTTGACCGGGATACGAACCGGGTTCTGGCCATTGGTGAAGATGCCCGGCAGATGATTGGCCGAACTCCGGGCAATATCGTGGCTATTCGTCCGCTGCGTGAGGGCGTTATTGCCGACTACGATATTACGGAAAGTATGCTGCGCCATTTTATTGAAAAGGTTGTGGGACGCCGTTTTGTATTCCGTCCGCGGATTATGATCTGCATTCCTTCGGGCTGCACAATGGTGGAACAGCGGGCTGTGCAGGAGGCTGCTGAACAGGCAGGTGCCCGTCATACACAGCTTATCGAAGAACCGTTGGCGGCAGCTTTGGGAGCAGGCCTCGATATCGTAGAGCCGCGTGGCTCAATGGTAGTGGATATCGGCGGAGGCACAACGGATATTGCCGTGATTTCTCTGGGGGGCATTGTTACCAGTGCTTCTCTGCGCATTGCCGGGGATAAGTTCGATGAAGATATTGCTGCTTTTGTGAAAAAGGAATTTAATATCATGATCGGTGAGCGTACTGCTGAGGAAATTAAAATGCGGGTCGGTGCTGCTTTCGTTGGTGCCCGCAATGAAGTTTTGGATATCCGGGGGCGGGACATGCTGTCGGGGCTGCCCAAAACGATACAGATCAGCACGATGCAGGCGGCAGAGGCCACTCATGGCAGTGTGGTGAAAATTGTCAACTGTGTGAAGAAGGTGCTGGAGGAAACTCCGCCGGAACTGGCAGCCGATGTGATGAACTGCGGTATTGTTCTTACAGGCGGCGGTGCGATGCTCTATGGGCTGGATGAACTTATTCGCCGCGAGACGGATATTCCTACGGCTTTGGCAGAGGATGCCATGAGTTGTGTTGCGCTGGGCTGCGGCATGGCATTGGATAGTTTCAGTAAATTTGACGGCAAGGCAAAAAATGTAAAGACTGGCCGTTAAAAATATTTTTGATAAAGGCGAAACCCTTAACAGGAGTTTCGCCTTTTTGCGCGAAATATACAGGCAAGGATAATTATGGAAGATGTTAAGGAGTGACCGAATATGTGGCGTGGTCTTTATACGGCAGGTACAGGCATGATTACAGAATCCAAGCGTACGGATACGCTGGCCAACAATCTTGCCAATGCCAATACCACAGGGTTTAAGCGCGATGAAGCAATCAGCCGGGAATTTGAACCCATGCTGATTAAGCGCATCAATGATGGGATAAATAAGAACGATGTGACCAGCTTTAAGCAGTTCCATGTGGGGGAACAGTATCCTGTTGTAGGCACGCTGGGGCTGGGTTCTTATATTGATGAAATTGCTACGGAGCACAGTCAGGGAGCCTTTGAAACCACGGGCAATCCCTTGGATTTGGCGATTTCCGGCAATGGCTATTTTGCGATTCAGACGGAAAACGGTGTGCGCTATACCCGTGACGGCAATTTTTATAAGTCGGCCAATGGACAGATTCAGACGGTCAACGGACAGATGGTGCTGGGGCGCAATGGCCGAGGGATAACTATCCCGCGGGATACGGTCAGCATTATGGTGGGCAGTAAGGGCGAAGTCTACGCTGACAATGTGCAGATTGGTCAGCTGCAGTTTGTGCAGTTTGACAATCGGCGGGCGGTACTGAAGCAGGGAAATAATCTTTATTATCCGCAGGAGGGAGCACAGCCGCAGCCGGCTACGGGCGAGATTCAGCAGGGACTTCTGGAGCGCTCCAATACCAATGTGGTTTCGGAAATGGTGGAACTTATCAATAACTACCGTGTTTATGAGGCCGGGTCGAAGGCGGTTACCACGCAGGACGCAATGCTCGATAAGTCCGTTAACGATGTAGGTCGTTTAAGCTGATTTTTATTTAAGTTTTTTGGTGATTTGTTCGATATATATGGGAGAATGATTATGGTGTAAGGAGGAAGCTCGTTATGATGAGAGCGCTTTGGTCGGCGGCTTCTGGTATGAAGGGGCAGCAGACGAATATGGATGTAATTGCCCATAATATTGCCAATGTAAATACTTACGGCGGCAAGAAGGTCAGGGCTGAATTTCAGGATTTAATCTATCAGACACTTCGCGATGCGGGGGCACAGAGCGGGCAGGACAACCAGTATCCCACGGGGCTGCAGATTGGTCTGGGAACCCGTGTGGCTGCTACCCAGCGCGTGATTACGCAGGGGCCGCTGCAGACAACGGATAATCCCACGGATGTGGGCATTCAGGGCGAGGGGTATTTCCGGGTTACGCTGCCGGACGGTTCGACCGCGTACACCCGTGATGGTTCGTTCAAGCTGGATTCTCAGCGGCGGTTGGTGACAACAGACGGCTATTTGATTGCTGATGGCATTACCTTTGGTGAAAATTCACCGGTAGATTCGATTGTCATTGCCGGGGATGGTCAGGTTTCCGAAACACCGGCAGGCGGCACGCAGCAGAACGTTGGACAGATTACGCTGGCGCGGTTCGTAAATCCTGCCGGGCTTACGGCCATTGGCAAGAACCTCTTTATTGTGTCGGAGGCTTCCGGTGCAGCCATTGAGGGCAATCCCGGGACGGATGGCGCCGGAACGCTTACACAGGGAACACTGGAAATGAGTAATGTGCAGATTGTAGAAGAAATGGTCAATATGATTGTTTCCCAGCGTGCCTATGAATCCAATTCCAAGGCTATTACGACTTCCGATTCGATGTTGGAAATCGCTAATGGACTCAAACGCTGATGAAAATGAAGAGAAGCCGCTTAGCCATTCGCAGCATATTCTGTATGCTATGGGGTGGCTTCTTCTGTCTGTTTGTTCTTGCTTTTCCGCCGCAGGCAGAAGCTCTTTATGGCG
>DJYL01000005.1:0-5447 GCA_002448495.1 Pseudoselenomonas ruminantium
CGCTTTATCAAAGACTGATTTTATACCTATAGAAAAGAGGCTTTTCTACGATGAGAATGTATGACCTGATTACCAAAAAGAAACACGGCGAAGTATTGACGGATGCTGAAATTCAATACATGATTGATGGCTATGTGAAGGGTGAAATCCCCGATTATCAGATGTCTTCCATGCTGATGGCTATCTGGTTCAAAGGCATGAATGACCATGAAATCACCCAGCTTACCATGTGCATGGCAAAATCCGGCGATATGATTGACCTCTCCGCGATTGCCGGCAAGAAGGTTGACAAGCATTCCACGGGCGGCGTTGGCGATAAGACGACTTTGATTGTCGGGCCTATCGTGGCAGCCTGCGGCGGCAAGGTTGCTAAGATGAGCGGACGTGGCCTTGGCCATACTGGCGGTACGGTGGATAAGCTCGAATCCATTCCCGGCTACAAGACGGCGCTTGACCGCAAGGAATTCTTCGATACGGTCAATAAATGCGGCATCAGCCTTATCGGTCAGTCCGGCAATCTGGCACCTGCCGACAAGAAGCTCTATGCTCTGCGTGATGTAACGGCAACGGTTGACAGTATCCCACTGATTGCTTCTTCCATCATGAGCAAGAAGCTGGCTGCAGGCAGCGATTGCATCCTGCTCGATGTCAAAACCGGCAGCGGTGCGTTCATGAAGACGCTGGATGATTCCATTAAGCTGGCACAGACTATGGTTGCCATTGGTGAAGGTGCAGGCCGCCGCACGGTTGCACTCATTACCGACATGGATACGCCGCTGGGCTTTGGCATCGGCAACAGCCTCGAAGTTATCGAATCCATGGACGTGCTGAAGGGCAAAGGACCAAAAGACCTTACGGAAGTTTCCTTGCAGCTGGCTTCCAATATGCTCTATCTGGTGGGCAAAGGCACGCCGGAAGAATGCCGCAAGATGGCTGAAAAAGCTATCGAGGATGGTTCTGCTTTCGAAACCTTCTGCACGATGGTTAAGGAACAGGGCGGCGATGACAGCGTACTGCGCGATTACAGCAAATTCGCTCAGGCTCCCTTCAAAGGCGAGATTAAAGCCGACAAGGATGGCTTCATCACGAAGATGAACGCAGAAGCTATCGGGGAAATGTCCGTAGTTCTGGGTGCCGGCCGCGAAACCAAGGAGAGCGATATTGACTTCTCCGCCGGCCTTATCCTGCACAAGAAGTATGGCGATGCCGTGAAGAAGGGCGATGTGCTTGTTACCCTCTACACGTCCAAGGAAGCTGCTCTGAAAGGCGCCGAGGATATGTACCGTGAAGCTGTAGTGATTGACAGCAGCGCTCCGGAAAAGAAACCGCTGGTATATGCCCGCGTAGAAAAAGACAAAGTAGAAAAATACTAAGTTTTTACAGGCGGCGCCCCCTGCCGTTAAAGGGGGCACTGCTTTAACCAATAATTGTCATACAATTTTGTATTGAAGGAGTGTTTTTACGGTGGATGATAAAGAATTAATCGCAGAAGCGAAAAAGTATCGGGAATTTTCCTACAGCCCCTATTCCAAGTTCAAGGTTGGAGCAGCTGTACTGACGAAGAAGGGCAATGTGTATGGTGGCTGCAATATCGAAAATTCCAGTTTCCCGGTTACCAACTGTGCAGAACGCACGGCTATTTTCAAGGCGGTATCCGAAGGGGAACAGGAATTTGAGGCGATTGCCCTGATTGCCGATACGCCGGGACCATGCTCACCGTGCGGTGCCTGCCGTCAGGTGATGGTGGAGTTTAAGATTCCGAAAATCATCATGGCTAATCTGAAAGGCGATGTGAAGGTAGTTACCCTCGAAGAACTTATGCCTTACGCCTTTACGGAATTTTGAGTTATTGACAACTATACATGGTTTGTGCAACAATAGGACATGTGTCCTATATATAAATCATAAAAGGGGAATTTATAATGTTACTAGTGGTAAACTTAATCGGTGTTGCGGTGTTTTTGGGCATCGGCATCCTGCTTTCCAAGAAAAGGAATGCAATTCAGTGGCGTTGTGTAGGTGCTCTGTTAGCGCTTAACGTATTCTTGGCATGGTTCCTGACGTCGTTTTCCATCGGGCGGGAAATCATTGTGGCGGCTGCTGCCGGCTTTAACTGGCTGATTAGTGTGGCTTATGAAGGTATTGCGTTTGCTTTCCCGGATTGGGTACATGTACCGCAGATGAACTTCTTTACGTCTGCATTGCTGCCGATCCTCCTCGTTGTGCCGATGTTCGATATTCTGACCTATATCGGCGTTCTGCCCTTTATCATCAAATGGGTGGGCAAGGGGCTGGCTTTCCTGACGCATGCACCGAAGTTTGAATCCTTCTTCGCTATCGAAATGATGTTTTTGGGCAATACGGAAGCTCTGGCTGTATCCAGCCTGCAGCTCAAACGTATGAAAGCTGACCGCTGCCTGACGCTGGCCATGATGTCCATGAGCTGCATCACGGCTGCTATGGTCGGTATCTACACCAAGATGATGCCCGGTGAATTCATCATCACGGCTATTCCTTTGAACGTTATCAATGCACTTATCGTAACCAACATTCTCCATCCGGTAAAAATTACGGAAGAAGAAGATACTGTTGCCCGTGTTGATGATGATGGTGCAGAACGCGAACCGTTCTTCTCTTTCCTCGGTAACTCCATTCTGGGCGCAGGCCGTCTGGTACTCATCATCTGTGCGAATGTTATCGCCTTCGTTGCTTTGGCAAAACTCATTGATATGCTGCTCGTATTGATTCACCCGGCTATTACGCTCGAAAACATTCTGGGCTGCATCATGTTCCCGTTTGCCTGGCTTATGGGACTGGACAGCGGGGAAGCTTTCCAGCTGGCACAGTACATGGGTACGAAACTCGTTACCAATGAATTCGTCGTTATGCTGAGTGTACAGGACATCATGGGCCAGTTCAGCCAGCACATGCAGGGCGTACTCACGGTGTTTGTTACCTCCTTTGCTAACTTCTCCACGCTGGGCATGATTATCGGCTGCTTCAAGGGTCTGGTAGATGACGACAAGAACCAGCTCATCTCCCGCAATGTCGGTTACATGCTTCTGTCCGGTATTCTCGTATCCCTGCTGTCCGCAGGTATTGCCGGCCTGTTCATTTGGTAAATCTCACAAAAGCCTTCCATAACGGAGGGCTTTTTTTGTACGAAAATATTTTCCTAGTAAATGATGGACTGGGGCGGTATAATGAAATAAATACTTTCAATGATGACGAGGTGGTTGTGTGATAAAACTTATCATGTCGGATATGGATGGTACGCTCTTAGATGAAAATGGGCAGTTGCCGGCTGGTTTTGCCGATATTGCCCGGCAGCTCAAGGAAAAAGGGGTTATCTTTGCGCCGTGCTCCGGGCGGCAGTATTATTCCCTGCTGGACACGTTCAAGGGTTATGAGGATGATTTCCTGTTTTTGGCGGAAAATGGCACGATGGTACGCCATCATGGGAAGGAACTTTTTTCCAGTACGATGCGGCGTCCTTTAGGGCTGAAAGCACTGCAGGCCACGGCTGATTTGCCGGGAATTTACGAGGTATTCTGCGGGAAAAAGGATGCTTATGTGTGCAAGAACCGCATGACGGACGAATTTGCAGCAGAGCTGCATAAATATTATACTCATTCGGCTGTAGTGGACAGCTGGGCAGACGTGGACGATGATATGATAAAGGCCTCTTTTTTCGATGCCACGGGCAAGGCTGGGGAACGGATTATGCCGGCTTTGCAGAAATTCGCCGGCCCTTTCCAGATTGCCTTGTCCAGTGATTACTGGGTAGATGTGATGAATTTTGACATCAACAAGGGCATTGCTATCCAGCAGGTACAAAAAAAGCTGCATATTGCGCCCGTAGAGTGCGCCGCTTTTGGGGATTTCATGAACGATGCCGAGATGATGAGTTCGGTTTATTATAGCTTTGCTATGGAGAATGCTCACCCCAAAATCAAGGAGCTGGCCCGCTATCAAACGGCCAGCAACCGGGAGCATGGTGTTTTGCAGGGCATTCAGAAGCTGATTGATGACGGATTATGCGGGTGAGGTGAGATTATGCGGGCAGATTATCATATGCACTTTGAAAAAGGCTCTTATGATGAGGACTGGGTGGAAGGTTTTTTCCATCAGGCAAAGCTTTTAGGCTTAGAGGAAATCGGTATTTCCGAGCATTCCCATACTTTTCCGGAATTTGAAAGCCTCTACTATGATGATTTGATTCTGGACGACAGCTTCATCGGCCAGTTTCAGAAAAAATGGCTCAAGACCAATAAGTTCAAATACACCTTGGACGAATACTTTGCCTTTATGGCAAAACTCAAGAAAAAACACAAGGTCAAAACCGGCATTGAGGTCTGCAATTTTCAGAATCAGGATGCTGTGCGGGATATTCTAAAGGACTATGCCTTTGACTATGTGATTGGCTCGGTGCATTTTCTGAACGGCTGGGCCTATGATTCGTCGGAAATCATGGCGCAGTGGGATGAGGAAGATTTGGCAGATGTGTACGAGGAATATACGCAGGAAGTAGAGAAATTGGCGGCTTCCGGCCTCTATGATGTATTGGGGCATCCCTATAATATCCGCCTGTTCCACTACATTCCCGAATTTGATGCTACACCCTATCTTATACGGGCGGCAGCGGCCCTCAAGAAGGCCAATATGGTGGTGGATGTCAATACGGGAACCTTCTACCGCTATCCTATCGCCGAGATTACGCCGTATTACAAGTTCATGCGGGTCGCTTCCAAAGAGGGCTTGCCGATTGTCATTACCTCCGATGCTCATAAGCCGGAGGATTGCGGTGCCTATCATGACGAGGCCGTGAACTATGCCCGTTCCTATGGCTATGATAAGACCATCAGATTCACCCAGCGTCAGCGGGAAGTTGTGCCACTGGAATAAAGTGCAGCCGCCCTCTTAGGGGGAGGGCGGCTGCTAAAATAATCAGACTATAAAATATTTTATCAACATATTGACAAACAGGAAGCAGTGGAGTAGAATAAGGGTGTATCAGTAATTGAAGTTCATATGCAGAACTGAAAAGAATCTGAAAATTTTTCCATATTTTCATCAGAAAGACCTTAAGTATTTTCAGAAAATATCGATATACTTTGTAGAAGGAGCTCAAGAAGCAAGTTACAGGGGATTGTACTTGCAGTGACGGGCTGGCGGGAAAACTGAGGATGGTTATTCCATCAATAGTCAGTGCATGTCACGAGTTTTTGATACAAGGAGAGATATATCATGAAAGTACAAATTTGTTCGCAATGGATGGAAGAAGTTTTTATCCCTGTTCGCGTCAAACAGTTCACCAAGGCTGCGAAACTCTTAGGTTATAGCGACTTTAAGGATTATGCAGGTGGAAATGACATGGACGACCTGGTTCAGATGGGCCGCAAGTCTGCTGAACGGCAGGTAGTAGCCGATTGGCTCGATGGCCGTGG
>DJYL01000005.1:5520-7879 GCA_002448495.1 Pseudoselenomonas ruminantium
TGGTGAGACTACCGGGGTCGCATGATGGAAATATGGAAAAAGGGCACTCCCTGCTAGGGCGGGAAGTGCCCACTATTTTTTTTGTCATGAATTCAGGCTCTTTTTTGAAGGGGGCAGAGGAATATCCAGCGGTACCTCGATAACAGAGTCAGCAGCCTCGCGCATTTGTGCGGGGCTTTTTTGTGCCCAGATGGTCTGGATGGCCAGTCGCAGGGCTTGTTCGTCCAAAGGATTAGCTTTTTGTGCTTCAACGTGTTTTTGCAGGATGTCCATGAAATCGGTTGGTATGGGGACATCCCGCTGGGCAAGCAATATCTGCAGCGTGGTATCAACTAAATATAAATGCAGGGTGTTGTCGGCCAGGCTTTTTTCCGTGGGAAGAAGCTCCGGTTTTACGCCACAGAGGGAGAAGGGGGCATCGCCCCAGCCTTCTTTGAAAATGCCGTCAATCTGATAGAGGAAGAATAAAAGGCCGTCCTGCTCGTAGAGGGCCAATTCCATTTTGCCGGTGCGGAAGGCCTCGGCGGCGATGACATCGTGGCGGGAGAGCTGCAATATAAACATGCAGCCGTTGGCATCAATTTGAAACAGGCCGCCGTCCTGTTGATTTTTGATGGGCAGGGGAAATTTTTCGCCTATCTGAAAGTTTGCGTAGCTATTCATTTTGTTCGCTCCTTTGTGTTTGTTCGTTCTTAGTGTATCACATTTGCAGGGGGTGTGCTATACTGATTATGTATCGGCTTCAAAGGAAGCAGGAGGGGCAGCAGCTGCCCGCCCTTGCCTGAGGTAATGGGTATGTGATTGCTGATAGGGGGCTTAGGCAATGAGTCTGAATGATACGACGCGGGGAAATCGCTTGCATATTGGGCTGTTTGGACGGCGCAATGCGGGAAAATCATCGCTTATTAATGCGCTGACCGGTCAGCGTGTGGCAGCGGTGTCGGCGGTGCCGGGAACAACGACGGACCCTGTGTATAAGGCTATGGAAATTTCCGGTATCGGGCCGGTGGTGTTTATCGACACGGCAGGTTTTGATGATGAAGGTGAACTCGGTTGTCTGCGGGTGGCGCGAACAGAGGAAATCATTCGGGAAACGGATATTGCCCTGCTGCTCTTTGCAGGGGAGGATATGCGTGAGGAGCTGCGTTGGCGGGAAGTTTTTCAGCGGCAGAACACACCGGTAATTATGCTGGTGAACGCTATCGATGAACGGGCAGATGGCGGCAGGCAGCTGGCGGATATGGTGGAGCAGGCCACGGGAAGCCGTCCCTTGCTGGTTAGTGCCCAAAAGAAGCAGGGCTTGGAGCAGTTGCGGCAGGAAATACTCAGCGTACTGCCAGAGGATTATGAGCAGCTTTCGATTACCGGTGATTTGTGCAAGGCCGGGGATACGGTGGTGCTGGTGATGCCGCAGGATATTCAGGCTCCTAAAGGACGCCTGATACTGCCGCAGGTGCAGACCTTGCGGGAACTTTTGGACAAGGGCTGCCTTCCGCTTTGCTGTACAACCGACAGGCTGGCGGCGGCTTTGGCTGGACTGAAAGAGCCTCCACGGCTGCTCATCACGGATTCGCAGGCATTTAAGGAGGCTTACGCCCTGACGCCGGAAAATACACTGCTGACGTCGTTTTCTGTTCTGTTTGCCGCCTTTAAGGGGGATATGGAATACTTCCTGCGGGGGGCGGCGGCTTTGCTGAACCTTGCCCCAACGGCGCATATTCTTATTGCTGAAGCCTGCACCCATAAGCCGTTGCAGGAGGATATCGGACGGGTGAAGCTGCCCCGGCTGCTGCGGAAAAAAATCGGTGACGGGCTGCAGCTGGATATTGTCTCCGGCAAGGATTTTCCGCGTGACTTAACCGGTTATGATATGGTCATTCACTGTGGAGCCTGTATGTTTAACCGCAAATATGTATTGAACCGTGTGCGGGCGGCGGGGGAGCAGGGGATAGCCATGACCAATTATGGACTGGCGATTGCCGCACTTTTGGGGATTTTGCCGATGGTAGCATTGCCCAACGGAAAAAAATACGTTACAATGAAAGGTGAGTTAGAAAATACAGCTGATTAAACAGAGGTGAACACTATGCATAAACAATTGTATAATTTTATAGGACTAAGTCTGCTGGCAGGTTCTCTAATTATGGGAAATTTACCAATGGCCCAGGCAGCACATATCGATTTTTCCCAGCAGGCTGCTGCCACAGACAGCCAGCAGGCAGAAAGTCAGCAGCAGTGGTACTGGCTGGCCTCCGATGATAATTACAGCAAATACTTTGATCCGGAGTCTGTAGTGGTGACCCGTACGGTGGAAACCGCCCACGGCAAAGTTCCTACGGAGATTCAGGTCTGGACGAAA
>DJYL01000095.1 GCA_002448495.1 Pseudoselenomonas ruminantium
CTCTTCACGGATTTTTTCACCGATGGCATTGAGCTGCTCTGTGGGGAAGGGGCCTTCGCCGACACGGGTGCAGTAAGCCTTGACAATACCCACGACCTTGTCAATCTTGTTGGGCGCCACACCGGCACCAACGGCTACACCGCCGGAAATCGGATGAGATGCCGTAACATACGGATAAGTACCATAGTCAATATCGAGCATGGTCGCCTGCGCACCTTCAAAGAGAATCTTGCGGCCTTCCTTGATTTCGTCATTCAGCAGAGCAATCGTGTCGCAGACATAAGGACGCAGACGTTCTGCATAGCCCAAATATTCCTTGAGGATTTCGTCATATGAGAGCGGCTCATGGTCATACAGGAGTTTCAGTTCCTTGTTCTTGATTTCCAGGTTTTCCTTGAGGCGCTTAGCAAATTCTTCCTCGTCCATCAAATCGCAGACGCGGATACCGATGCGATTGTCACGGTCCATATAGCAGGGGCCGATACCGCGCTTGGTCGTACCGATTTTATTCTTGCCGCGGGCTTCATCACCGATACCATCCATAAGACGATGGTAAGGCAGTACCACATGCGCACGGTTGGAAATGCGGATACCGGACAGGTCGATGCCGCGTTCAGCGAGGCCGTCCATTTCCTCCAGCATAATCATCGGGTCAAAAGCCACGCCATTGCCCACAATGCAGTGCGCACCCTTGAACAAAATTCCGGAGGGCATCAGACGCAGCTTATATGCCTCGCCGTCTACCACTACCGTGTGACCGGCATTGCTGCCGCCCTGAAAACGGACTACCGTATCGGCCTGCTGGGCCAGATAATCCACAATTTTGCCCTTACCTTCGTCACCCCACTGGGTACCTGTTACTACTACTGTTGACATAAGACTCTCTCCTTAAATCATTGATTCTATGTAAAATCAAAGTCCAAAACGCTCAAAAATCATATCTACATGACGCAGGAAATAATGGTAATCGAAGCAGTCGTCGATTTCTTCCTTGGTCAGGTATTTCGTAATATCCGGGTCATTTTCCACGCTCGTGCGGAAATCCTGTCCTTCCATCCAGCGTTTCATGGCGTTGCGCTGTACCCATTTATAGGCATCCTCACGCAGTACGCCCTTCTCCACTACGGACAGCATAATGCGCTGACTGTAGATAAGGCCGCCCGTGCGCTCCATATCGTGGAGCATCTTGTCCGGGTAAACCAAAAGCTTGTCAATGATATTCGTCAGCTTCCGCGTGCAATAATCCACATTGATGGTGCTGTCCGGCAGGATAACGCGTTCTACCGAGGAATGAGAAATATCGCGCTCATGCCAAAGCGTGATGTCCTCCAGCGCCGCTACTGCATTGCCGCGTACAAGTCTCGCCATACCGGAAATGCGTTCGCAGTTGATCGGGTTGCGCTTATGCGGCATTGCCGAAGACCCCTTCTGGCCCGGGGAGAAATATTCTTCTGCTTCGCGGATATCCGTGCGCTGCAAGTTGCGAACTTCCGTCGCAATCTTTTCCAATGTGCTGGACACAATAGCCAGCGTCGTCACAAATTCAGCATGGCGGTCACGCTGAATAACCTGCGTAGCCAGCGGCACCGGCGTGAGGTTCAGCTTCTTTGCCACGCGCTGCTCGATTTCCGGGTCGATATTGGAATACGTTCCCACCGCACCGGAGAGCTTGCAGACGGAAACCGTCTTTTGGGCATGTTCTACGCGGTCAATATCGCGTTCAATTTCCGCACTCCACAGAGCCATCTTCAGACCAAAGGTCATCGGCTCAGCGTGAATGCCATGGGTACGGCCAATGCAGGGCGTATGCTTGAATTCCACGGCACGACGGCGCAGAACCTCACGGAATTTGCGCAAATCATCTAAGATGATATCGGCTGCATCCCGCATCATCATGCAGTAAGCGGTATCCTTAACGTCACTGGACGTCAAGCCCTTATGCACATACTTGGAATCCTCACCAACATTCTCGGCGACATTGGTCAAAAAGGCGATAATGTCGTGATGGGTAACAGCCTCGATTTCCTTGATGCGCTGCACATCAAACTTCGCTTTGGCGCGAATGTTCTTTGCCGCTTCCACCGGAATTTCGCCCAGCTCTGCCATAACATCGCAGGCAGCCAGTTCAACATTTAAAATCTGCTGCCATTCGTTCTCGATGGACCACAGGTGCCCCATCTCCGGGTTGGTGTAACGTTCAATCATTAGTGAATTCCTCCTAGTTCTCTGCGGCGTCACTGCACCGCGGAAGTGAACACACGATAAAAAAACTCAAATTGACTGCCCCGCCATCTGCGAGCCACAGCCTCATTTTGAGCTTGGAGAAAGTTCTGTAGTTTCCCTTTCTTATAATAGCAAAGACGGCGGCAAGTGTCAACCGCCGCCGTCAATCATGTACAAAGATACACTGGCACGCTCATATTTGCATCTGCCATCCAGACCATCTTAGGAAGAACAGCAGGAACGGGTCAATGATGTACATTACACCATCTTTCCAGTCTATTGTGTCGGGGTCGAGAACCGACTCCTTGATAATTTTCTCAGCATTGCCTATGTTTTTACTTAAATTAGGCGTAGATGGTAACTTTGTATTACCCTCATTACTTTTTATGTTTTCCATTCGCGCGTGCAATTCCTCTAAGGATAACTCCAATGTCGGCGGATCTGCACACATAGCTAAGAGCAATAGCTTGTAAATATCCCCATGTGTTCCATCATTCAGTAAATATTGTGTCCGACGGCTCTTGCCTTTACTGGGCCCCTTTAGAACATTTTGAATTACATCTTCATAAATCGGGTAACGGAAAGCTGTTTCCGCAAAGGCTCTCTGTGCCCCCTCGCGAGAAATCGTACATCTGCCCTTGTCCGATAAATATGCAAGATAAAAGCAGTTACTTTGCATCAGCTGAGGTGAAACAGCACTTTCATAGGCTATATACGAGATTATATCGTCACTGACTGCCAAACCAAGCTGGTCAAAGCCTTTTACAGCTATTTCTTTGAGTTCTTCCTGCGTCCACGGTTGCAGATTTATAAACGTAACCCTGCCCACCAGATCCGGATTGCGTTTTACCACATCGTCCAGCCTATGTGGCAGCGACAGGATAATAGCCTTTAAGCCATTGAATATTTCAGCCTTTAATGTCCGCGCAAGATATAGCTGCACCTCTGTATTGGCATAATGAAAATCATCAATAACCAGCACATAGCCGCAATCAATCAAAATGCGCATGATGATGGTGTTGTTACGCGTAACCTTCTTAGTTATATTCTTGCCTTTGCTGTCCGAAACATTATTCTCTGCGGATATGCCAAAGCCTAGAATCCCTGCCAAAGTTACTCTGGCGTTAGTACCGGTTTTTCCTCCGGCAGTGTTTTGTGCGGTATAAACTACAGTTACTTCATCGGGAATACTTAATCTTTCGGCGATTAAATCCCAAAAGTCCTGCTTGCATTGTATCTGCGAACCACTAAGTTCCACCAATTTATCACTATCTATGACCTTGCGATATAAAACCGTTTTCCCTGTCTTGGTGCCGCCGGTTATGGTAATCAGGTTTCCAGTTTGCGCTAATGCCAATTCCAGTTCTTCTTCATAGGTAGTTCCCCGCCTGTTAGCAGAACGGTTGACATAGGTATACAACGGCATAGAACTGGGGCGAAATATCTCACTAAGCAACGGCTTATCCACAGTAACACCACCTTTTTCTAATCCTTATATTGATATTATACCGTTCTGCATAGTCTTTTTCAATTAAAAACCGTTTTCCAATGCGTTACCTACACGACTTCCAGTTTCATCTGACGTTCATAGCCTACGACCCTTAATGATGTAAAAGCCTGTCCTTTTCAAAAACAACACCTCATGAAAAATGCCCTTCATCAACAACGGTGAAGGGCACACCGGCATGGGAGAGCTACTAAAACGCTGCATATACAAAAGGATTACTCCCTGTATACATCAGCCCTAGCAGAAAAAAGATTTCCAAACAAAGCACAAAAAAACCTTGTGGCTGCGTGATATCCATAATTGGCACCAGTCCCTGCCAATCGTTAAACCGTGCCGAATAAACGCCAACAGCTAACAGTAGGAATAGCGCCAGCCATGCGTAAACAAACATCTGCTGAACACCAAAATTATCCCATACGAACAAGCGATAAAATATCTCTACAGTACAGGTCATACTTGGACTACGAAAAAACACCCAACAAAAACTAACCGTCATAGATGTAAGAAACACCTTTAAGGGCGCGGGCATATTTATTTGTTGCCCTAACGTGTTTTTATAGACACGATGACCACAAAGGATCAGACCATGTAAAATGCCCCACAGGACGACATTCCATGCAGCTCCATGCCATAAACCGCATATACTCATTGTCAACATCAAGTTACGATAGACCTTCCACTGACTGCAACGGCTGCCGCCTAATGCGATGTATAGGTACTCCTGTAACCACGCGGAAAGACTGATATGCCAACGCTTCCAAAACTCGCTGATATTCTTCGCCAAATACGGCATATTAAAGTTTTCACTTAGTTTGAACCCCATTGCCCTAGCTATGCCAATGGCCATATCACTATACCCAGCAAAGTCAAAATACAGCTGCAGTGAATACCCCAGAACAGCCAGCCAAACCGTAGCCGAGTCAAAAGCTAAAGGTGCATTATATACATCATCGACAAAAACACCCACATTATCAGCCAACACAAATTTCTTCAGACACCCCAAGACGAATATTTGCAGACCAACGGTCAAATTATCCCGCATTATCGGTTTAACGACCTTAAATTGCCCTACTAAATCACGCGCCTTTGTTATAGGACCGGAAGTCACTGTGGGGAAAAAACTGATGTAAAGCATGACCGTCAGCCAGCTTTTTTCCGCAGGAATCTTTCCATGATAAACATCCAATAGGTAACTGATGGCCAAAAAAGTATAAAAAGATATCCCCAAGGGCAGAATAATCTGCAATGTACCCGAAGCTGACAGTCCTAACAATGCAATAAAGGAATCATAAAAAAAGCCCAAGTATTTGCACACACCCAAGCTTAATAGTGGAATAGTCACACCTGCCAACAAAGCCCTTTTAGACTCCACAGCGTATTTTGCCGCCTGCCAGACCACCAATGACACAACAATCAGTAATGACAACAACCGCCAGTCCCAAAATCCATAGAAGACAAAACTGGCGACTAACAAAATAATCTGCTGCCGTTCCGCTGAACGCGCTTTATGAAGCATCAGCAGAACCAGCAAAAAGAAAATCAAAAATTTCAACGAAAAAAAACTCATCGGCAAAGCCCTTCTTTCATCAACGCAACTTGCAAAGTATCAGCAAGCATTCTATGTCCATAAACATTAAGATGCCCAACCCCAACTTTTGAATTGGCAAATCCATAAGGCAGGACTCGTTCTGCCGCATAATTATCTAAAAATGTTTCGCCCATATCAATAAAGCATATCCCCTGTTCCTGACAGGCAATACGCATTGCTTCACCCTCCCCTTGGTCAGCACTAATCGTTACTGAACCATCATGTTCAATTTTCAAACGGGATAGATTAAATATAATAATAGGGGTACTGCCAGCTTGCTCCTTACCTAGTGCCAATACTTCACCAACCAATTTTCTGTATGAATCCCCTACTTTTTCAGAGCGTCCATTAACCACAACCTTACGACTGTGGTCATATTGCGACCACAGCAAACGACACAATGGAATCTGACCAATCACCCTCAGCGCAAGATTACCATGCTTCCACGATAAATCTCTGACAGGAATCTCGCCTCGTTCCATGTAACCTTTCATCATTTGCAATTCCTTTTCCGTAGGCATTGCATTGACTTCAAATATTAAAGCACGACATGCAGGAAAATTTTCTTTTAATGCGGATATCCTATAAAAACTGCTGGCAAATCGCTGACCGGAAACGCCCAAATTATAAGCTTTGCTGTCAGGCACCAACTGATTCAGTAGATAAACATAGTTCTCATCCCAATTTATATGCTGAGCTTCCGTTTGCGAAGAACCCACGCATAATATTTCTGCTTCTTTATAGGGGAACAGATTTGTATTGCTAAAGCCGTTATCATCTATGACGGCCATCCCATAACCTTCGGTTCCATGAGGATTGTGGGTAGACGGCTCACTTTTAGCTTCCGTGTATTTATCCAAATTGTCTGTCTGTACTGCCGGGCTATAGTAAAAATAACATAACCCATTAGCAATCAACGCTGCCCCAATAAAAGCACCTGCCATTTTCATCAAATAACTCATCATCATTCCTCCCGTAAAGTATTATATATTCAATTATTGAATATTACAAGTCATAAAGTTTATCAATGACTACAAGCCCCTATCTAACCATAAGATATATGAGGGGTGAGAAAATGAGTTTCGGCAAGCGAATCAAAGGACTACGATTACATCAGGAAATGCTGCAAGCAGACGTAGCAGAGCGATTGGGCATCAACCAGTCCCAGTATTCCAAGCTGGAAAGAGATGCTCTCGAACCGAATCTATCCATAATTCGGAGTCTGACCAAATTATTCAATGTTTCTGCTGATTACCTGTTAGAAACAGATAATTCACTAGACTATGAACCGACCTTTGACCTATGCGATTTTTTACGAAATGGCAAACTAACGCTGGATGGGCAGTACCTCGAACCAAAGGACTGTGAATACATTAGCGATATGGTGCGCATACTTATGGCAAAAAGGCAGGATACCCTAAAAAAGTAAAATAATTCAAACCATAACAAACGGCTCATACAATTATAAGGGAAATAAAAAATCTCATAGGGTATTCTTGCGAAATGAATTTAGAGATAGTATAATGTAATTGACAATAAGGTGGTAAGGGACATAGACTTCCCAAAAAGAAAAGCCCTGCTGGAGTGACGACCAGCGAGGGGCTTTTTGTGTTTCCTAAAAAAAAATTAAGCCCGCGGACCGATGGTAGCTTTCCGCAGCTTTTGACAAGCCTGTCTAAGTAAAGGAAAGTTATCATCAGTCCGCGGGCGTCTTTTTGCCTCGAACTTACAATTCATTCAGCAATCAAAATGCCGGCACAACCGCACCTTTATATTTTTCGTTGATGAAGTCCTTAACCTCTTTGCTCTGCAAAGCCTTAATCAGCGCCTGAATTTCCGGACGCTTTTCATCGCCTTCGCGAACCGCAACGATGTTCACATAGGGAGACGTGCTGTCTTCCATAAAGAGCGCATCTTTGGTCGGCACGAGGTTGACCTGCATAGCGTAGTTGGTGTTGATAACCGCTGCATCCACATCATCGAGCGTACGCGGAACCTGTGCAGCTTCTACTTCCTGGAACTTGAAGTTATGCGGATTGCCCGTTACATCCTGCACCGTAGCCTTTTCCTTCACGCCATCTTTCAACGTGATAAGACCTGCCTTCTGCAAAAGCAGCAGGGCGCGGCCGCCGTTGGTCGGGTCGTTCGGGATGGCAATAGCGGCACCATCTTTGAGTTCCTTCAGGTCTTTAACCTTCTTGGAGTATACCCCCATGGGCTCGATATGCACACCAAAGGCATTTTTCAGCTTGACTTCCTTATGTTCTTCCATGAAGTTCACCAGATACGGTTCATGCTGGAAGAAGTTGGCGTCCAGTTCCTTGTCATTAAGCGCCAGATTGGGCTGTACATAATCATTGAATTCTACGATTTCCAGCTTAACGCCGTCCTTTTCCAGCAAAGGTTTTACGATTTCCAAAATCTCTGCATGGGGAACAGCCGTTGCACCGACCTTCAAGGTCTTGCTGTCCGTCTTTGCCGCCTGCTGCTCACCACCGCAGCCTGCAAAGGCCATGGCCGCAATCAGCAGCGTACCGATAAGTGCCAAAACTTTTTTCATGGGGATACCTCCTCCTTATAAATGAATGCTTATTTCTTATCCAAGTGCCGGGCGATGGTATTACCTGCAAACTGTACCGCCTGCACGAGAACAATCAGAATGATAACCGTGGCAATCATCACTTCCGGACGGAAACGCTGATAGCCGTAACGGATGGCCAAATCGCCCAAACCGCCGCCGCCGATAGCGCCGGCCATAGCCGACTCACCCACAAGGCTGATGATTACCGTGGTCAGCTGCGCCACAATGCCGGGCATGGATTCCGGCAGCAGCACGCGGCTGATAATCTGCAAAGGCGTAGCCCCCATAGCCAGTGCAGCTTCGATAAGGCCATAAGGAACTTCCTTCAGACTGGTTTCCACCTGCCGCCCGATAAAGGGAACAGACGCGATAACCAGCGGCACCATCGCCGCTGTCGTGCCGATAGCTGAACCTACCAGCAGGCGGGTCAGCGGAATAATCGCCACCATCAGGATGATAAAGGGGATGGAACGAATCGCATTGACAATCGTGCCAATCACCTTATTTAGGACAGGGGCTTCTAAAATCTGTCCCTTATCCGTGGCGTAGAGAAGCACGCCCAAGGGAATGCCCAAAGCCGAGGCGATGGCCATGGAAACGGCTACCATGTAGACGGTTTCGCCCAAAGCCTTAGTCAGCAGAGGAATCATGTCGTTTGACATAACCAATCACCTCCTCTTTTAAGTCACGGCTTTTGAGGTAATCAAGTGCCGCCTGCACTTGGGAATTTTCGCCCCGCAGGCCGATAATCATGCGGCCAAAGGGCGTGGATTTGATATGGTCGAGGTTGCCAAACAGCAGCGTGGTTTCCACTTCCGGGAATTTGCGAATCATATCGGCAATTACCGGGTCATCAGCCGACTCACCAATAAAGGTCAGCCGCATCAGGAGATAGGCGTCTTCTGCCGGTTCCGGGCTGATTTTGCCGCCGCGGAAAGCCGCGGGCAGGTCATTGGAAAGCAGCACACTGATAAACTCTTTCGTAATGGGCTGCTGCGGATTAGTGAAGACTTCGAGCACCGTCCCCTGCTCGGCGATAACACCCTTGTCAATAACCGCCACCTTGTCGCAGATATCCTTGATTACCTGCATTTCATGGGTAATGACCACCACGGTGAGCTGCAATTTCTTGTTGATATCGCGAATCAGCTCCAAAATCGCCTTGGTGGTCTGCGGGTCAAGGGCGCTCGTGGCCTCGTCACAGAGCAGCACCTTCGGCTCACTGGCGAGTGCCCTTGCGATGCCCACACGCTGTTTCTGCCCGCCGGAAAGCTGCGAAGGATATTGGCCGGCTTTCGCCTCCAGCCCC
>DJYL01000175.1 GCA_002448495.1 Pseudoselenomonas ruminantium
GCCGATAGCGGCGGGCGGAACGGTACTGAATCTTAATTTTGATGGCCTTTACACAGAGATGGTGGGGCCGGGGCTGGCACGCCGGGAATATGTTTACTGGGATTCTGCCGGAAAGATTAGTGCTTATTTTATCGAGGCAGACAAAAATCTTTATACCATTAAGCCGGTGCTGGCCAGAGGTCGGGTGCCGGGCTTGCAGACCACCAGCGGAATGTCGGATATGACGGATGCGATAGCAGCGGTGAATGCGACTTATTTTGCCAGCAATGGTGATGCGATTGGTATGTTAAAGATTGATGGCGATATGGCCGGAACGACCTATTATCGGCGCACAGCGCTGGGCATTGGCAGGGACGGCAGGCCCTTTATGGGACAGGTCAGCTATACGGGCACGGTAACACTGGGGGATGTGACTCTGCCGGTATCCGGAGTGGATGCAGAACGGGGCGTGGACAATCTTACGCTGTACAATCATTGGTATGGCAGCCGTACAGGAACAAATGAATACGGTATGGAATATACGGTAGTGGATGGCGAAGTAACGGCGATAAATAACGGCAATTCGGTCATTCCCCAGAATGGTTGTGTCGTATCGGTACATGGTTCGGCGGCAGAGTCTTTTTCCGGGGTGCAGGTCGGCGATAAGGCGGTTATTTCTCAGGAAATGAGCAGTCCCTGGAATCAGGCGGTGTATATTATGGGGGCAGGGCCGCGTCTGGTTCAGAACGGCGTGGTCAATGTTACTGCCGGTGATGAGCAATTCCCTGCCGATATCCGTTATGGACGTGCGCCGCGCAGTGCGGTGGCTATCCTCAAGAATGGCAACTATCTGTTTGGTGTAGTGGACGGCAGACAGTCTTCCAGCCGCGGGCTCACGCTTACCGATTGGGCCAAACTGTTGGTCAAGATGGGCGCGAAAGATGCGATGAATCTTGATGGCGGCGGCTCTAGTGCGTTGGTAGTGGGCGGCCTGCTGCAAAACTCGCCCAGCGATGGCCGGGAACGTTCTGTTGGTTCAGCCCTGATTATTACGGAAAAATAAATTTGTAATAGGGCTTTGTACCTATAGTAAATTCGTTATGATAGCGATATAATGAAGGGATAGCAAATGTAATGAGCAAATGAGGTGAATGGTTTTGCATAAATATATAAGAAAAATGGCGGCTTGGGGATTAGCGGCTATCATGACGTTTCCTCCTGCCACAGGGCTGGCTTTAGACCCTGTGCTGCCGCATAGTCAGGTTACGGAAGGAATGGTTGGTACTGCCTATACCGTCATCGACAGCAGCGGGCAGCTGCGGGATTTTCAGGTGGACATTGTGGGCAATATGGAAAATGGCAAGGGGTCCCAGCCGATGATTATGGCAAAGGCTTCCGGGCCGGTTATTGAACAGACTGGAGGAATTCTGCAGGGCATGAGCGGCAGCCCGGTATATGTGGATGGCTATCTTATTGGTGCGGTGGCTGCAGGGATTAAGGATATGACGCCGTATACCTTCTTCATTACGCCTATTGATGAGATGCTGCCTTTGTGGTCCATGCCGGACACGAAGAATAAGACCCATATTTCTACGATAAATATCAAAAAAGCAGCTGAAACCAGGGAAAAAGCCAAAGCCGAGAAGAAAAAGAAGCAGGAAGAACGCGCCAAGTCTGCGGATAAAAAGGTCTATGGAGACGAACTGGTAGACCGGGCGCGGGCGGCTGTTGCTGCAGATAAGGAAAAAGCCAAGGCAAAGCCGGAGAAAAAAGCTGAGGAGCCGGTGGAGACTGAGCAGAAGGAAAAAGTTGATGTGCAGGCAGAACCAAAGGATGTCATGTATTTTTCCGGGTTCAATCAGGCCGGTCTGGACTTTTTGAAACGGCAGATTGACCCTCAGGGCAGCTATACCTTTCTGCCGATGGGTGCACCCAGTGCAGCCGAAATGAATAAGACCGAATACCATGCAACTCTGGAACCGGGGGCAGCCGTAGGCGTTGCTGTAACTTATGGTGACTTTGCCGTGGGGGCAACAGGTACGGTAACCGCAGTGGACGGAAAGAAAATTTTAGCCTTTGGGCATCCCTTTTTGCACAGAGGGAATGTCAATTACTTCATGACGGATGCGACTGTGGTGGGTACGATAAGCGGACAGAGCAACGGCATGAAGGTGGCCAATATCGGCAATATCATAGGCCGTATCAGTCAGGACAGGGCAACCGGCATTGCCGGCACACTGGGACAATTCCCTTCGGTGGTGCCCATCAAGGTCAGCGTCAAGGATAATGGGCTTGCCCGCAGTGAAAGCTATGGAGCCCGGATTGCCTATGATGAAGATTTCCTGCCGCAGCTTTCCGGAGGGATTGCCTATGCAGCGCTTTCCAAGACCAGTGACAACCTCAGCGGCAGCACTGCTAAGGTTGGCTTTAAGATTCGTACGGATGCCGTAAAAGATGGTGTAGTAACACGGGACAATATGTTCTACAACACGGCAGATGTGGGGCAGATTGCCATGGCAGAACTCATGCAGGCCATGAGTACGATTTGTCAGAATGCGGATAAGGAATCCGATATTATTGATGTGCAGGTGGATATTACCGTGGATGGCGGACGCAAGACGGCTTCGCTGATATCTGCTGTGCCGGATAAGAAAAAGGTAAAACCCGGCGATACGGTAAAATTTACGACTACGATTAAGCCCTATCGCAAGGCGCAGGAAACCTTGATTATTCCGTATAAAGTGCCAGATGCCCAGCCGGCAGGCACCTTGAATCTGGATATCCGCGGCGGCGGACTGGTGCCGGTTACGGCCCTGATGCTTCTGCAGCAGTCCGGGGTTGATGTGGCCAGCACACCGGAAACCAGACAGACTACGGAAGACCGCCTGCATAAATTGGAAAAGGCGGGAAAAAATAATGAAATCGTTATTGCGCCCGGTCCGGTGCAGACGCCCCCCAGCAAGGAGGCTTTGCGAAATGCACAGATTGCGGCAAATCAGCGCAAGAAGGCTAAGGCCAGCAAGCTGGACAATTTTGACAAGCAGCAGCCAACTCCGGGAGAAACGAAATTCGCTACAGGCTACATCATTGACAATGTAATCCATTCCGCATTGACAGTAGAACGCGGCTGACGCGCTTTTTCGCTTGGCAAAAGTGCAGCTCCCCTATTGTAAAGACTGGCGGTTAATGGTAAACTATTGGTTGGTGCTTTTTATAGCATGACTATTAGGAGGATAAAGAACTTAATGGAAAAGTTGATTATACATGGGGGACGTCCGTTAAAGGGGCGCGTAAAAATCAGCGGGGCCAAGAATGCCGTTTTGCCGATTATTGCGGCAACTCTTTTGGGACAAGAGTCGGCCAGTGTATTGGATGAAGTTCCGGCGCTGGAAGACGTGCATACCATTACCGAGGTTTTGAAAAAATTAGGGGTTAAAGCGGATTTTGATGAAGAAAAGCATCAGCTCCGTGTTGACAGCACGGTTATTGGCAGCTGCGAGGCACCTTATGATTTGGTGCGCAAGATGCGGGCATCGTTTCTGATTATGGGGCCTCTGCTGGCACGCTGCGGTCAGGCAAAGATTTCCCTGCCCGGCGGCTGTGCCATCGGCACCCGCCCCATCGATTTGCATTTGAAGGGCTTTGAGGCTTTGGGGGCAGAGATTAAAATCGGTCACGGCTTTATCGAGGCAACGGCTCCGGAAGGTTTGAAGGGCACGAAAATCTATCTGGATTTCCCCAGTGTGGGGGCTACGGAAAATATTCTGATGGCGGCCTCCATGGCTGAAGGTGTGACTGTGCTGGAAAATCCGGCGCAGGAACCGGAAATTGTGGATTTGGCCAATTACCTCAATGTGATGGGGGCCAAGATTCGCGGAGCCGGCACCAATGTGATTAAAATTGAAGGCGTACCCAAGCTGACGGGCCGCGACTATACCATTATTCCGGACCGTATTGAGGCTGGTACTTATATGGTGGCTGCTGCGATGACGCAGGGCGATGTTTATATCGAAAATGCCATCAGTGAGCATTTGAAGCCGGTAATTGCCAAATTAAAGGAAGCAGGCGTTACCATTGAAGAAGATGTGGATGGCATCCGCGTGACCTGTAACAAGCGTACCCGCGCCGTGGACATCAAGACCATGCCTTATCCGGGCTTTCCTACGGATATGCAGGCGCAGTTTATGGCTATGCTGGCGGTATCGGAAGGTACGGGGCTGGTTACGGAAACGGTTTTTGAAAACCGTTTTATGCATGTGGATGAATTGAAGCGTATGGGCTCAAACATCAAGATTGATGGACGTACTTCTGTGGTGGAAGGCGTGGACAAACTTACGGGCTGTCAGGTGAAAGCCACTGACCTTAGAGCCGGGGCAGCTATGGTGCTGGCCGGTCTGGTCGCTGAGGGAGAAACTCAGGTAGGCTACATTCACCATATTGACCGTGGTTATGACAATCTGGTAGATAAATTGGTAGGTCTTGGGGCAGATATCTGCCGTCGGGACTCTTGAGAATAAGAAAAGCCTTGGCATTTTAGCGGCCAAGGCTTTTCTTTTCAGGTTTTTTCTGTTATACTAATTGTGTTGCGGTTGTAGCTCAGTTGGATAGAGCGTCCGCCTCCTAAGCGGCAGGTCGCGCGTTCGAATCGCGCCAATCGCACCAGTTTGCAAATGTAAAGGCTGTGAAACAGCGTGAACCGCTCCCCGTCAAGAGGA
>DJYL01000213.1:0-2858 GCA_002448495.1 Pseudoselenomonas ruminantium
CGTTGGCAATGCTCGGCGTTATGGCCTTTTGTTTAACGCTAGGTGTCAGCAGTTCAACAAGTGTGGCGGGGAAACCACTGAACGAAATTAAAGCTGAACTTAAAGCGCAGTACGGCGAGAACAAAAGAATCACTGACGGCAACTATGACAAGTCGCTGGCGGTCAAGTGCATCAACGGTACATTTGTCGGCAAAAAGCATGACGGCGTAATCGCGTACAAGGGTATTCCGTTCGTGGGCAGGCAGCCTGTCGGGGAACTCCGCTGGAAAGCTCCTGTTGACGTTGTTCCTGATGACGGAGTTTACGAGGCGTACTATAACGGGAAAACTCCCTGCCAGCTGGATTACGATGCGCAAGTTGCTTCCGTTTACGTCAGGGGTGAAGACTGCCTTTATCTTAACGTATGGAAAGCAGATGACGGCAAAAAAAATAAGCCTGTCATGGTATGGATTCACGGCGGAGCTTTTACCGCTGGCGGGACGGTTGAACCTCGTGAGGAGGGGACAAATTTCGTCAAAGAAAATCCGGATGCCATTGTCATCTCTATCGAGTACAGGCTCGGCGTATTCGGCTTCCTGCATCTGTCCCACCTCCCGGACGGCAAAGATTATCCGGACGCCCAGAACCTGGGACTCATGGATCAGATGATGGCGCTGAAGTGGATACATGAGAACATCGCGAGCTTCGGCGGCGATCCTGATAACGTTACGATCTGGGGAGAATCCGCAGGCGGGGACAGCGTAACTACACTGCCGCTGATTGAAGGCTCACATAAGTACTTCAAGCGAGTGATTGCACAAAGCGGCACGCCGGTACTGTCAAAAACCACAAAACAGGCCATCGACGACACAAATGAGTTCATGGATATTCTCGGCTGCAAGACCGTAGCTGATCTTCAGAAGATTGAGGTTGAGAAGCTGCTGGCGGCATTGGAGACTCTCGGCGATATGCGCATAGGACCGGAAAGAGACGGGAAGTATCTGCCCCTCGACCCCTACGAGGCTTATGCGAACGGCGCGGCAAAGGATATCGATATTCTTCAGGGCTGCAACAAGGACGAGATGAACTTCTTTATGGCCGAGTCCGGTGTGGGCGCGCCTTTTGTTGAGGAATACACGAAACGCTTTGCGAAGAACAGCGTCCTGCTTACGGACAAGGAAAAAGCGCTGGTCGAGAGCTTCTGCAAGGATGTCAAGGGCGAGAAATACGAACAACTCTGCCGCCTGTACGATCAAATCTGGTTTATCGCGCCTCTGTTCAGAATATCGGAAAACCAGACGAAGGCCGGCGGAAAAGTATATACCTATTTCTTCACGGCTGAATCTTCCGTGCCGCTGATGAAGAGCGGTCATGGAGTAGAAATTTCGCTCATCTTCAATCACCCCGAAGAGACGCGCGTATCCGGAAGAGCATTCGATGAGACCTTCTCGAAGACCATGCGCAGGATGTGGGTTCAGTTTGCCAAGACCGGCAACCCGTCATTAAGCGCGAAAGATTCTCCCGACGGCAAAGCGCACGAGTGGCCGCTCTATGACTTGGAAAACAAGCGCATTATGGTCTTCGACGAGTTCAACATTCACCCGGAGAAAGAATCCCAGAGAAAGATTTTGGATTGGGAGAGAACCTATTTCCTGACCAAGTATTTTTGCCTGTGATTTATTAGAAAGGAGAATGTACCAATGAAGAGAAAACTTATGGCGCTGGCGATTCTCTGCGTTATGTTCTTTTGTTTAGCGCTCTGCGGCAGCAGTCCAGCAAGCGCGGCAGAAAAAACACTAAACGAACTTAAAGCTGAAGTCAGGGCAAAGTACGGCGAGAACAAAAAAATCGTTGACGGAAACTATGACAAGTCGCTGGCGGTCAAGTGCATCAACGGTACATTTGTCGGCAAAAATAATGACGGCGTAATCGCCTACAAGGGCATTCCGTTTGTTGGCAGACAGCCGGTCGGGGAACTCCGCTGGAAGGCCCCGGTTGATGTTGTTCCTGATGACGGCGTTTACGAGGCGTATTACTATGGGAAAAGCGGCCCGCAAATAGAGCACATTAGCGAAGGTGCCTCCCTTTACGTTCAGGGTGAAGACTGCCTGTATTTGAATGTATGGAAAGCGGATGAGAAGTCCGTGGACGGGCGCAAAAGCGGTGCAGCCATGCGCAACGGGAAGAAGCCGGTGATGGTCTGGATACATGGCGGCGGCTGGTTTACCAGTGGGACTTCCGATCCTACGTATGACTGCCACAATTTTGTGAAAGAAAATCCGGACGTTATCCTTGCTTCCATCACATACAGGCTGGGATTTCTCGGTTTCCTGCACCTCTCTCACCTGCCCGATGGAAAAGATTACCCTGACGCGCAGAACCTGGCGATCATGGATCAGATGATGGCGTTGAAGTGGATCCATGAGAACATTGCGAGCTTCGGCGGCGATCCCGATAACGTTACCCTTTTCGGAGAGTCAGCCGGCGGTGAAAGCGTAACTACACTGCCGCTGGTCAAAGGCTCGCATAAGTATTTCAAGCGCGTCATTGCCCAGAGTGGCACACCGGTCCTCACGAGAACCGTAGAGCAGAGCATAGCGGACACGAATGAATTGATGGACATGCTTGGCTGCAAAACCGTTGCGGATCTTAAAAAGGTTGATATCAAGAAGTTCATCGCTGCAACAGCTACCTTCGGAATGCGCATAGGGCCGGAAAAAGACGGAAAGTATCTGCCATTAGACCCCTACGAGGCTTATGCGAACGGAGCGGCAAAGGATATCGATATTCTTCAGGGCTGCAACAAGGACGAGATGAACTATTTCATGCTCGTAGCCGGGGGCGCAGAGCCTTTTGTCGAGATGATGAATAAACGCCTG
>DJYL01000213.1:2954-6523 GCA_002448495.1 Pseudoselenomonas ruminantium
GAGAAAGCGCTTGTCGAGAGCTTCTGCAAGGACATCAAGGGAGAGAGGTACGAACAACTCTGCCGCCTGTACGATCAAATCTGGTTTATTGCGCCGCTGTTCAGACTGTCAGAGAATCAGACCAAGGCCGGCGGAAAATCATATACCTACTACTTCACGGTTGAATCCTCTGTGCCCATGGTAAAGAGCGCACATGCTGTAGAACTTTCTACCGTATTCAATAACCAGAATGATACCCAATTAACGGGCAGGGTGTTCGATAAGACCTTCTCGAAGACCCTGCGCAAGATGTGGGTTCAGTTCGCCAAGACCGGCAACCCGTCATTAAGCGCGAAGGATTCTCCTGACGGCAAAGCGTATGAGTGGCCGCTTTATGACTTGAAGAACAAGGAAATGATGGTCTTTGACGAGTTCAACATTCACCCGGAGAAGGAATCCCAGAGAAAGATTCTGGATTGGGAGAGAACCTATTTCCTGACCAAGTATTTTTGCATGTGATCGTTTTCAACTTGGCAAACACAAGCGCGAACTGAAAATTATCATATAGGAGATAGTTATCATGAAGCAACACAAAGCACAATATCAATCCCGCGGCTGCATCTTTATGGGAGCCTTGCTTTTCGTCCTCATGCTTTCCGCTGTGGTACCGCAAAGCACATAGCGAAGACAGGGCAGACCGTCGCGGGTAAAACCTATAAGGGCTTTCCCATCCTTACGCCCCATGCCTGCGGCGTTGAGCGTTACGCCATCCTGAAGGAGCACTACGCCGAGGGCGGAAAATCCGCCGCGGGAATGGCCCGCCTGATGGAGCGCGTGAAATATACCCAGATGTATGAAGCGGCCACAGAGCCGTTCTGGTACACGGAGTATACGGAAGGGAATCTGACAATCGCGAACGCGCCCATGGATTTCAAGGCGGCTGTTCAGTTCGGCTTGGATACCTACAAGCTGCACGACAGGAACATTCAGCCCGATAACTTCTGGCAGACATGGCACACAGCGGTTTACGACCTGGCGAAGCGGACGCTCCGTTTGAACATTCAGGAGGATTATTCCAGACATTACGACTTCAAGTTAAACTGATCCTCGATTCCCTTTCCCATCAAATAGCTTTTTAGTTGCGCGGGACTGCTGCACGTAAGGTGATGTGCAGCAGTCCTTTTTCATGTACAAAAAGATTTATCCCCTATGCTCCGGTTCTATCATAAATTTATAAGCAGCATAGCCAAAAATATAGCCGAACAACATGATTATACACATGGGCATAGCCGTGTTTTCTCCGGCAATTCCCACCAGAGGCATCATGCATCCCCCAAGAATCATAGAGAAAAAGCCAATCAGGGCGCTGGCACTGCCCGCATTCTTTCCCTGTTTGGACAAGGCGAGGGAAAAACTTGCTGCCCCCACTACCGATAACGGCACAATCGTCATAAAGAGCAAGGACACAATCACAGCCATTCCCAATTTCCCATAAAAACCGCCTAAAAGCAGCACAGAGCCTGCCAAGGAAATCAAAATGGATACATGAAGCATTTTCACATCAGCAACCCTTCCGGCAAGCCGCGCAGGAAGCATCCCCGCGACCAGCAGCCCTGCACCCATGCCACCAAAAATCAGGCTGTACATCTGCGGCGATACCTTAAATATATTTTGAAAGACAAAAGACGACCCCGCCAGATACGCAAAAAAAGAACCGAAAACAAAACACTGTACCAAACAGTTCCCCATAAAATAACGATTACGAAAAAGCTGCGGAAAGGTTGCAAAAGAAGCCAGCACGCCTTGCTTGCGCTCTTTCTCAGGCAGGGTTTCCTGATAGGCCAATGTGGCCAAAAGCTGGACAATCCCTACGCCCACCAATACCACAAATACACCGCGCCATGAGGTAACAAGCAAAATCTGTCCGCCCAATACCGGAGCAATAATCGGAGCCAGACCATTGACCATCATCAGCATGGCAAAAAAGCGGGTCAATTCCGGCCCCTCACATAAGTCCCGAGCGATAGCCTTGGCTATCACAATACCACTGGCTCCTGCAAAGCCCATCACAAAACGAAAAAACAAAAACACAACAATATTTTCGGCCCATACGCAACCCACAGTGGATAAGGTAAACACCATCATGCCCAAAACCAATGGCCGCTTACGCCCATAGCGGTCACTTACCGGTCCCGCAAAAATTTGTCCCAAGGCCATGCCAATCATGGTCATGGTCAGAGTCATTTGCGCTAATGAAGCCGAAATGTTCAACTCTCCCTGCATTGTCGGCAGTGCCGGCAAATACATATCCGTTGCCAGCGGTGCCATCGCCGTCATCAAGCCCAAAAAAACCGTTAACCACAACTGCTTTCCTTTTGTCATTGCCATATATTCTAAAAACCTCCTTTTTGTCTTCGATAGACCGCTATTATAAACAGATTAGATTAAAATCAGATTAAAATATATTGCAAATCCTGCTCATTTACCTGCTGGCAAGTTATCCACAATAATCAGAAAGATTTCAATTTCCCTTCAAGCCGAAATCTTACACTTATCCACATTGTGCACAGTTTTCCTTGTGGATATTGTGGATAAGTGTACATTTTTATGAAAAAATACTGAAAAACCTCTTATAATATCTGCCTTTCTCTGTACTTGCCTGTGGATAAAGTTGTGGAAAATAGAAAAGAGCCATACGATAAAAATAATATCGTATAGCTCCATTGAACTTTATATACCTTACAATGCAGATGTACAATGAGGGCATTTGGTAGCCTCATCAGGAATTTCCGTCTTGCAATACGGGCAAAGCCGCGGTTCTTTGGCAGGTTCCTCCTTCTTCGGCACAATGCGATTTACCTGTTTAATCAGCATAAAGATGGCAAAGGCCACAATCAGAAAGTCGATAACCGAATTCAGGAAAGAACCATATGCGATAATCGGCAATCCCGCAGCCTTAGCCTCTGCCAAGGTAGCAGCAGGCGTAGCCGACAGATTGATAAACAAATTGGAGAAATCCACTTGCCCCATAATGAGTCCAATCGGCGGCATTAAAATGTCATTGACAAAAGAGGTAACAATCTTACCGAAAGCCGCACCGATAATGATACCGACGGCCATATCCAAGACATTGCCCCTCATAATGAATTTTTTAAATTCTTCAAGCATAGATAAATCCCCTTCCTAAATTTAATTTGTATGATAAAAATAACAACAAGCTTAGTATAGCACAAAAAAAGACTTCCGTCACGCGGAAGCCTTCAGTATTAACTGGCAACGCCCTATCCTCCCAGTCCGTCTCCAGACAAGTACTTTCGGCGTACGAGTGCTTAACTACTGTGTTCGGTATGGGAACAGGTGGAACCACTCGGCTATCGTCACCAGATATGAACCAGCAACGCCCTATCCTCCCAGTCCGTCTCCAGACAAGTACTTTCGGCGTATGAGTGCTTAACTACTGTGTTCGGTATGGGAACAGGTGGAACCACTCAGCTATCGTCACTGGATATTTTCTTGAATGTTATGCACATTCAAAACTATACAGAAGAAATTGCGAACATTTTAGTTTTTTAAGTTAAGCCCTCGATTTA
>DJYL01000225.1 GCA_002448495.1 Pseudoselenomonas ruminantium
TTTTCGGCAAATACAGGGTCGGGAACAGAAGCGAGTTCCACGGTTTTGCCGGAGAAGGGTGCCAAAATTACTTGGCATGGTGATTTCGTTGCAGTCATAGTATCATGCCACCTTTCCGTAGATTGAGATATGTATAGTTCATAAGTAAATTGCTCGTATTTGCGAATTTTCTAACAAGTTTTATATTTCCATTTTACTACGAAACAGAAATAAGTCAAGGAAAACTGTGCTGCACATCATTCAAGGCAGGTTGGGGATATTTTTGCTGATGGCTGTGTGCCGGATGATGTCCTGTACGCGCAAATCAATAGCAAGTTCCTGCTTGTGCAGGGTCTCGGCAGTGGCAAATTCAGCGGGGCTGTCCTCGCGCAATCCCTTGATGTAATGCTGCCATGCCTTGATGGATGTTTCTGTGGATTGCTGGCGCTGGCGGGCAAGATATTGCGCCCCGGCAGGAACTGCTACTGCGTCCAGCTTGGCCTGCCTCTCCTGAAGGTTGGGGATAATATCGTCTTCAATCAGGGCGGCGATAGTTACTTTCTGCTGTTTGGTCAGATGGCCATTTTTAGACTTGTTCAGCCGTTTGAAGTGGGCTTGAAAGACTTCAAAGCGCTCGTTGCTGTCGCTGACAATATCCTTGGTCGCGGCGATGTAATCGGCAATGTCCTTGTTCTGTAGGGGCGCTATTTTGTCGAGATAGGCCTTGTAATTCTTGATGTAGGCGACCTGCCAATGCCCGTCCTCTGCCTGTTCCATAGCCAGCTGCAGGGTGAAGGGGGTTTGGGTGTATTCTTCCAGGATTTCGATGTCAGCCGTGGCGCTGTGACCGTTGTGTTCAACCTTGCCCACCTTGACTAATGTGGTATTGCGCACCTGACTGCGCTCCAAAAAGCGCTCAAAGTCGATACCCAGCTGGCGCCCTTTCAGGATGTCCGTACCTTCCGGCAGATTCCAACTGCCCGCAGTTATCCGGATGAGGGAGGCAGTTTCGAGTCCCTCGGCCAGCTGTGGTTTTATCATGATATAGAATTTTTCAAACATGGCGCGGGTCTTGGGAGTAAGCTCCGAATCATAGGCGAATAAATCCACCGTTAAATCGTCATAAGCACGGGAGGAAAGCAGTTCTGCGTTCACATAGCGGTTGAATTTTTCGCCGTCATGCTCGGTAATAGCTGTTTGAATCTGCTCCAGGGCATATTCCGGGGTGCGGATAAAGAAAAAGAAATACCATACCACCGCACCGATAATCGCTGCCAAAAGCAAAAAGACCAATGACAGCCGCCGCCGTTCCTGCGTGCGCCGGGCACGCAGCCGCTGTTGCCAGGTATAATCGTCCATTATATCGCTCCGTTCATCTAAGTATCCTAATTATACTCGATATGTTAAAATAAGTCTAGAAAACAAAGCAGTTTGAGGAGTTAAAACAAAGCAATGAAATGGGTTAACCACGAAATCGTTACCGGTGTTATTGTATATGGTGCAACGGGAGATTTGCTCTCGACGGCCTTTGCTATGGCGGGGGCGATTTTCCCGGATAAGGTAGAGGGCAGGCCGGGAGCAAAATACTGGAGCTGGCGGGCACGGCATCGCGGCTGGTCGCATTGGCCGGTTATTTATATCGCTATCTTAGCCGTCATGCAGATGGGACTGCTGCCGCAGGGGGCGGATGTGGAAAAAGGGGCAGCGTTTATCTGTATAGGTGCGCTTCTGCACATTGCGGAAGATGCGCTTTGTGGCAAGGTGCCTTTTCTTTTTCCGTGGCAAAAGGTGGGCATAAAACTTTTTACCGTGGGCTCGGTAACGGAGTACGTGTTTTCTATGGCCGCGGTTCTCCTTACCTATATCATTCACGCACAACTTATGCTAAAATGATATTAAATCAATAGGAATAATAATGCGGGGTGATCCATATGGTACGCAGTGCAGCAGTCCAGGGCAGGCCAAACAAAATCATGCGCCTGCTGGCAGAAAAATATCCGACCAAAGAAGCGGTTTATGAGCAGCTTATCTACTTGCAGTCCCGTTTGTCGCTGCCAAAAGGCATTGAGCATTTTATGAGTGATTTGCATGGTGAGTATGCGTCTTTTTTCCATATTCTCAATAACTGTTCGGGGGTTATCCGGGAAAAGGTAGACTATGTATTTGGAGAACGGCTAAGCAGGGAAGAGAAGGCAGAGTTCTGCACCCTCATTTATTATCCCAAGGAAAAAATCGAGCAGGTAAAGAACGACCATAAGAATACGCCGGAGTGGTATCGGAAAAATCTTTCCCAGCTTTTGGAACTATCCAAGCTCATGAGCTATAAATATCCGGCGTCCAAGGTTTATGGATTTATTCCCAAGCGTTACGAATCGGTGATAGTGGAACTGATGAACACCCGCCCGGAGGCGGACAATGCCCAGTTTGTTTACCATAAGCGTCTTTTAAATACCATTGTGCAGATTGACAGCGGAGCCGATTTTATCGAGGCCTTTACGGTGCTCATCAAGCGGCTGGCGGTGGACAGGCTGCATATAGTTGGGGATTTCTTCGATAGGGGAAACCGCCCGGATGCGATTTTGAATCTGCTCATGAAACATCCTTCGGTGGATATTCAATGGGGCAATCATGATGTGCTCTGGATGGGGGCAGCTCTCGGCAATGAAACCTGCATAGCCGCTGTGGTGCGCAATTCTCTGCGCTACAATAACACGGATGTGCTGGAGCGGGGATATGGCATCAGCCTGCGCCCGCTTACGACCTTTGCCTCCCGCAGTTATCCCGATGCCAGTCCCATCAAGGCGGCAGAAAAGGCCATTACCATGATGATGTTCAAGCTGGAAGGGCAGCTTATCCGCCGTCATCCGGAATATCAGATGGACAGCCGTCTGCTGCTGGATAAGATTGACTTCCGTTCCTCCCATGCGGTGCTGGGGGATGGCAAGCGGTATGAGCTGGAAAGTGCCTATTTCCCCACGATTGATGAAGAAGCGGCAGATCCCTATCAGCTTACGGAGAAGGAAGCGGCCATTATCGCAGATTTGAAATCCTATTTTGAGGAAAGTGCCGTTTTGCAGCGCCATGTGGAGTATCTTTATCAAAAGGGGAGTCTCTACACCCGCTATAATGGCAATCTACTGTTCCACGGCTGTGTGCTCTTAAATGAGGACGGCACCATGCGTTCTGTAAACTATCGGGGACAGGAACTGCGGGGGAGAGGCTGGTTTGACTATTGTGACAGGATGGCCAGAGAGGCTTATTTGCATCATAGTCAGGAAGCCGTGGATTTCATGTACTTTTTGTGGTGCGGGCGGCTTTCGCCGGTGTCCGGCAGGGAATTTAAGACCTTTGAACGCGCGTTTATCACCGATGAATCTACATGGAAAGAGCCTTCCGACCCTTATTTTAAGTACATCAACAGTGAGGAAACCTGCGCGATGGTGCTGCAGGAATTTGGTCTTGATGCAAAACGTGGGCATATCATCAACGGTCATGTGCCCGTGAAGGTCAAAAAAGGAGAAACCCCCGTCAAAGCTGGCGGCAAGGCCATTATCATTGACGGAGGTTTCTGCAAGGCTTATCATAGCAAGACCGGCATATCCGGTTATACGCTGATTTCCAATTCCCGCGGCCTGCGCCTGTTGCAGCATCAGAAAATCGCCGATGTAAGAGAAGCGCTGAAGGAAAATCAGGATATTGAGTCCGTATCGGAAACCGTGGAACTGCAAACCTGCCGCACCACGCTGGGCGATACGGATGAAGGCAAACTCATTCAGGATGAGATTACCGACCTTTACAATCTACTGCTGGCCTATCAGAACGGGCTGATTAAGCCGCAGGAGTAAGGTTATTTGCCATAGCCGTTTTCCACCACATCAATCTTGCCTGTGCGGGGGTGGAAAATCAGGCCGTGGACAGGCACATCTGTGGGAATGAGCGGGTTCAGGCGGATGTATTCTACGGTATCGCGGACATTTTGTTCGGGGTGATGGAATTCATCCGCCCATTCCTTTAATTCCTTCTTGACCATATGGATGGCTTCTTGGGAAATGCCGCGTTCCAGCATGGATTTTATCAGCCCTTCGGAGGTGGTATGTGCCATGCCGCATTCGTGGTGGCCGATAACGATGATTTCCTTGACTCCGAGCTCATAAATGCAGACCAAAAGGCTTCTGATGGTGCCATCGAACACGCCGGTAACGCCGTTGCCGGCGGTTTTTATGACCTTGGCTTCGCCGCGGCCAATGCCCAAGGCCGGTTCTAGGAAATTAACCAGCCGTGTGTCCATACAGGTGATGATGGCCACCTGCTTTTGCGGCAGTTTGCTTTTCTTTAGGTCTTCCTGTGTATAGTCTGTGGGGGGATGGGCGCAGAATTCCGCGTTAGCAGAAAGCATATCTTCAAGAATGGACATGATGAACCTCCTTTGACTAATCTCAAATCAGCCCCGGACGTATTTTCAGGGTTTGCCCGCTGTGCAGGGTTATTTTTTGTACCAGGCAGGTGCGCATGCCTACCATAAACAGTTCAAATTCGTCAGTGTGTGGCAGTCTTTTCAGAAATTCATCGCGGCTCATTTTTTCGCTGAGATTCTGGGTGATTTCCTCACCATGCGGGCCGAGGATGACAATGTAGTAATCGGCGGCAGGAACATCCTTGAAGGAAAAATTTCCTTTATCGTCAGCTATGGCGTGATAAATGGGCTGGTCAGCGGGAATTACCTTTTCCTGATACCATTTTTGTACAGAGGCATAGGGGAGGGCGATGAAATTTATACTGCGTTCGATAAGCCAGATTTCTGCCCGTTCCGCGCTTTTGCGATTGGGTGGTGCGCTCATGTTCCACATTACGCCGGCACCTGCTTCACCCTTGGCTATGTACATACCCCGTTCGGTGTTGGGGGGATAAACATTGCCCAAAATAGAGCCTGAGGCTGCAGCCAGTGCCGTGCCGATACACCATAGGCATATGGTTAGTAAAATGGTAATACGCTTCATATTCATCTTCCTTTCCATAAATTATTCTCTTTGTCAGTAGTTTTCGCCCTGCAAGAGAAAATTTCCTGCTCAATTTGCCTGCTGATTCATTTTGCGGTAAACTAGAGGGCGACGGTATGTGCTAAAAAAATTCAGGGCGCAACCGTACGAAAGGAGACTTTATTTATGACCGATTGGGAAAAGTATCAGCAGATTCGCCGGGAAGCCGCATTTACGGGGCTGGCACTGCTGGTACTTATTTTGTTTTGGTGCTGGGCCGGCTTCGGCCTGGAAGGCGTGGAAATGGAGATTTTTGGTCTGCCATTATGGGCGGTAACGTCCAGTATCGGGGTGTGGATTTTTGCCATTGTCCTGGTGAAAATTCTGCTGAAATTCGTTTTCCGGGATATGCCTTTGAATGATGAAAAGGAGGGCGTATCTCATGAATAATGGCGGCAATCTGGCGGCTCTTTTGCCGCTTGTTATCTTTATGGCTGTGATGCTGGGCATTGGCTTTTATGTGCGGCAGATGCAGGCACGCGGCTTTGCGAAAAATTTTGTCCAGCAGTATTTTATCGGCAATCACGATTTGGGCGGCTTTGTGCTGGCCATGACCACGGTAGCCACTTATAGTTCCGTGAGTTCCTTTGTCGGCGGGCCGGGAATGGCCTGGCAGATTGGTTTTGGCTGGATTTATATGGCCGTGGTGCAGGTCACGGCTATCTTCCTTGTGCTGGGTATTTTCGGCAAGCGGGTGGCCCTGCTGTCCCGCAAGTTTGACGCGGTAACGGTGGTGGATATTATCCGGGAGCGTTTTCAGTCCGATGGGCTGGCAAGTCTGGCGGCGTTTATCATTGTCTTGTTCTTCTGTGCGACGATGACGGCGCAGTTCGTGGGCGGTGCCAAGCTCTTTGCGGCGGTGACCGGTTATAGTTACGAAATGGGGCTGCTGCTCTTTGGGCTGGCGGTGGTGGTCTACACCACCGTGGGCGGCTTCCGGGCGGTGGCGCTTACCGATACCTGTTGTGCGCTCCTGATGATGGTGGGGATTGTGCTGCTGCTCTACTATGTACTGTCGGCGGGCGGCGGTTATAGTAATTTGATGGCTAACCTGCATGCAAACCACCCGGAAATGTTTGAACCATTATCCGGTGGTCATATGCCTGTCGGTCTTTACCTGACCCAGTGGATTTTGGTGGGTATCTGTACCATTGCCCTGCCGCAGTCGGTGGTGCGCGGTATCAGCTACAAGGATACGGCAAGCCTGCATCGGGCCATGCTTATCGGTACGGTGGTCGTAGGCTTTATGAATATCGGCATCAATTTTACGGGGATTTTGGCTCATGGCGTGCTTACCGGCGATTTGGCGTCCTATGGTGGTGTGGACAATATCATTCCGCGAACCATTGTTACGGTAATGCCACAGTCTTTGGTGGGATTGGCGATTATCGGCCCGCTGGCGGCATCAATTTCGACGATTTCCGGGCTTTTAATTGTGGCATCTTCGGCGATTATCAAGGATGTCTATCTGCATAATCAGCATAAAGAAGGCAAAGAGCCGGGTACAAAGCAGCTGCGCCTGCTTTCCATGCTGGCTACCGCAGTTATCGGTGTGGTGGTGTTCGTTATTGCCCTGACACCGCCCAACCTTATCTGGATTATCAATATGTTCGCCTTCGGCGGGCTGGAAACGGCTTTCTTCTGGATGCTGCTGTTGGGGCTGTTCTGGCGCCGGGCTAATAAACTGGGAGCCATCCTTTCGATGGGCGGCGGTACGGTGGTATATTGTCTGACGCAGGGCATGGGGGTTAAAGTCCTGGGGCTGCATCAGATTACCATTGGTATTACCGCTTCGCTGCTGTTCTTCCTGCTGGGCACTTATCTGGGAAAGCCACAGGATGAGCGGGTCTTGGCAGAATTTTTTCCCACGCGGCGGCAGTAAAGAATAATTTTCAAAAAATCGTGTAAAATAACAAAAATATCTTGCCTAATTAGGACTTTTGGGGTAAAATTGCATTGTAAATTTTACAAAAAGATGTATTTAATGAAAATATAGATGAGTGCTGGTTGAGAGGAGCAGTAAAGGAAATGATTGTTGCGGTTAACAATGCGACAAATAAATTGTTCAAGTTCAAGAATGGCAGATATAATCTTAAGGAGCAGGCTGCATGGAAGTCGCGGACGGCCTTTGTCGAGGACACGTTGCAGGAAATTATCCGTGAGGCTGCCAATAAGGAAGCTGCGATATTTGCTAAGTGTTGCTATGGTATCGAGCTGGGCAAGAGTGAAGTTGAGGATCGCTACCTGTTGTCCTATGATGATGCCGTGAGCTATTGGAAGAATTTTGATGCGCGTGTGTATCAGATTGCATAAATAATAAACGAACAGCCCTGTAAGCTTGAAATAGCTTCGGGGCTGTTTTTTTGCAAATTGCAGTTTGACAGTGCGAGCTTTATTTTTTGAGTTACAGCGCAGTGGGGCGGAGGTGGTAATGCTTTTCGCCGTTGCACTAAATGACCCACCAGCAAATGTATGGGCTTTTTTAGTTACCTGCGCCGGGCAAGACCGGCGGCGCGTATGTTCATTTCAATGTTCAGGAACTATCGTTT
>DJYL01000051.1 GCA_002448495.1 Pseudoselenomonas ruminantium
AAACAGAAAAATTACTCCCCGTTCCCCCTTGACACCGCATGGACGGGATACCTTCAGCACGAACTAACCGATAAACTGCAATTTATGCGTGTGGACAAGCTATAGTATTTTTCACAGCCGCTTTGTGTATAAAAATCCCAAGGGGGGATAACAAATGGAAGTAGATATTACAGAAAAAGCGAAGAATTTTATCCGCTTCGGTCTGCTGGGGCTGATTGTGCTGGCGGCATTGGCTGGCGGCGGCTTGTATCTCTATCAGCACAGCAACCGTAGTTTTACCGTACGAGATGCAGTTGTGGTGGGCAATGAGTCGGTGATTACCGCTAAGGGTGATGGCAAAATTACGGAACTTCTGGTGCAGGACGGTGACTATGTGGAAGAAGGCGCCGTGATTGCCCGTGTGGAATCTAAAATTACTCCGGAAGATATTGCCCAGTTGGAACAGAATGTGCAGTTAGCCCAGCAAAGCTATGCCCAGCTGCAGAAAGGAACCACAGCAATTTCGCAGGCGCCGGCACCAGTGGTGGACAGCGGCGCTCAGCAGCGGGCAGCAAATGCCTATGCCCGTATGCAGCGCATGAATGAACTGTTCAGCATGGGTGCTATCAGTGCCGCCAAGCGGGATGAAGCGGCAGCTGCTTATGCTTCTGCCCAGGCGGCTGCGAATACTGCTCCGTCCGTATCCGCACCACAGACGACAGTGATTCCGACCAGTCCGGAAGTTTTAAAGCAGGCAGAATTGCAAGTGAAGCAGGCAGAAGCTGCTCTGGCCAATGCCAAAAATGACCAGCAGGCTACAGAAATTGTGGCTACAGCTGCTGGTGTGGTAAGTCTGGCAGAAGGCATTGCCGCAGACAGCGAGTTAAAGAACGAACAGGAAATTGCCCGGATTCAGGCCAGCAATGATGCCTGGTTGGAAGCAAAGCTGACGGAAACACAGGCAGCGAAGGTTCGTCTGGGGGAATTCGTCAATTATGAAATTGATGGTCATAAGCTGCAGGGAACTGTGCAGGATATGATAGCTCCAGAGAACGATGATTCGGATGAAGAACAGGCAAAAAGTTTGACAATGGTAAAAATATCCTTGCCTGCGGAGGCATCTTTCACAATAAAATCCGGTATGACGGGCATAATTGAATTTAAAGAATAAGCAAAACATAAATGTTTCTTATAGAGTGACAGTATGATACAAAAAAGCTTTGGAAAGTGAAAAAATCTTTCTGGGGCTTTTTTTTTGTTTACGATTATGCTATAATGAGTGACATAATTTCACAAACTAAAGGATTAAAGATAAAAAGAATAGTGAGGAGGAGAGAGAATTGGTTAATCCTAAATTGCGGGATGAGCAGAACGACATGCTGTTTCAGGCCATCCTGTCACTGAATTCGGTGGAGGAATGTTATCAGTTCTTCGAAGATATCTGTACCATCAGCGAATTGAAGGCACTGTCCCAAAGACTGGCGGTAGCACGCATGCTGCAGGGGGGACATATCTATGATGATATTGTCGCCCGCACCGGAGCCAGCACGGCAACCATCAGCCGGGTAAAGCGGTGCTTGAACTATGGCGCTGACGGTTACAAAATCGTTTTGGACAGAATACCGGCTGATGCAGCAGATAATGAATAAAAACAAAGGCGAGGGGAGTAGTGTTCATGGAAAAAGATAGAAGCTTGTTAAAGATTCCCTATGGAACACGGGATTTTTTACCGGCAGAGGCCGCAGGCAAACGGGTAGTGGAAACGCGTTTGGCCGAGCTGTTTGCTAAGTGGGGCTATGAGGAAGTGGTTACCCCTTCTATTGAATATCTCGATACGTTGAGTCTTGGGGGCAGCCGCAGCATGGATAAACATCTGTTCAAGCTCTTTGACAAGGAAAATAAAACCGTGGCCTTACGGCATGAAATGACGACTCCCATTGCCCGTCTGGTCAGTACCCGTTTGCAGGACAGCCCGCTGCCCTTGAAACTTTCTTATATCAGCAGTGTTTTTCGCTATGAACAGGCACAGGCTGGCCGGCAGTGTGAATTCTATCAGGCCGGTGTAGAACTGATGGGCCCCGGCAGCCCGGCTACGGATGCCGAGGTGGTGGCACTGGCGGTAACCGGACTCTTGCGTTCCGGGCTGACGGAGTTTACGGTTTGTCTGGGACAGGTGGAATTCTTAAATGGCATCCTCAATCAGTACCGTCTGAGTGAACAGGAACAGGCTGAACTGAAAGAAGCGATGGAACGCCGTAATCTGGTGGAATTAAATCAGTTGGTAGATGAGCTGCAGCTGCCGGAAAGTGCCAAACAGGTACTAAAGAAACTGCCGCTCTTAAATGGCGGGGAGGAACTCTTAAAGAACGCTTATGATTTGGCACTCAATGAGCAGAGCCGCAGGGCGCTGGATAATCTGGCGGAAATCTATCGTCTGCTGAAAGCTTATAAGGTGGAAGAGTATGTACGCTTTGACCTGGGCATAATCCGCGATTTCAGCTATTATACGGGCATGGTCTTTGAAGTATATGCACCGGGGCTGGGTTATCCGCTTTGCGGCGGCGGGCGTTATGACCATTTGCTGGCCGATTTTGGTACGGCCTGTCCGGCTACAGGTTTTGCCTTGGGCATTGAGCGTATTCTGCTGGCTATTGAGCGACAGAAGCTGCCCATGCACAGCCTGCCGCGGGATGTATATGTGGGCTATGCTGCCGGCAGGGAAACGGCGGCCATTGAACGGGCGGCGCAGCTGCGAAGTCAGGGCAAATCCGTGGAACTGGCCGTCAGCAGCCAGACGGAAGATGTCGCCAGGGAAAGCCAGCAGGCGAAAAGCTATGCGGCTTTAGAGTATATCGCATGATCCAGCGTGTTAAGCAGTTTTATCGAGCGGTGACCGCCCAGATTACGCCGGCAGACAGGCAGTGGGTAGCGGAAAGCCTGCCGCCTGCTGCGCAGAAACTTTTTTATGCTATGCATCCGGCTGACCAATACCATGCGTTAAATGTGGCCAAGACAGCCATGAAATTGTGGGAAAGGCAGCAGACAGGCGATAGAGCATTATTGTTGCGGGCAGCGCTGCTGCATGATATAGGCAAGAAACGGGGAGATATGGACATCATGGGGAAGGTTTGGGCCGTTCTCTTGAAACATTATTTCCCTGCCAAGGCACAACAGCTGGGCAAAGCCGATAATGGCTGGCTGAGTCATATTCTGTATATAAGTTATCAGCATCCGGCAATCGGCGCGGCAAAACTGGAAAAAATCGGCATGACTGTTGAAGCCGCAATTATTCGCAGTCATCATCGAAAAAAAATGGATAATGACCCGCCAGAACTGGCTCTTTTGCAGGCGGCAGATGAACTGAACTGATATTTGACAATTGACCTTTGACATGTCAAATTGACCGGTTAAGCTGACATGTCCATTATATGAATCGAATTGGAGGCTTGTGCATGAAGTCTGAAATGGAATATCTTACCATAGCATTACCAAAGGGCAAGCTTTTTGGCCTGTCGGCCAGGCTGCTGGAAAAAATCGGCTATACTGCCGAAGGCTTGTCGGATAAATCCCGCAAGCTGATTATCAGCAATGAAGAGAAAAAAATCCGTTTTATCGTATCCAAGACCGCTGACGTTCCCACTTATGTGGAATACGGGGCGGCAGATATCGGCGTGATTGGCAAGGATGTGCTGCTCGAAACGGAAAAAGATGTCTATGAACTTCTCGATATGGGCTTTGGCAAATGCCATTTGATGATGGCGGTGCCCAAGGCAGAGAAGCGGGCGAAACTTATGGACTACAACCATACGCGTGTAGCAACAAAGTTTCCCCATATCGCGGAAAAGTTCTTCCGTCAGCAGGGGATGCAGATGGAGTATATCAAGCTCAATGGTTCTATTGAATTGGGGCCGATTGTGGGGCTTTCCGAAAGCATCGTCGATATTGTCGAAACCGGCACGACCTTGCGGGAAAATGATTTGGAGGAAATCGTCTCGATTCAGGAAGCCACGGCACGGTTGATTGCCAATCGCGTGAGCTTTAAGTTGAAGTTTGATCGGATTCATAGTCTGGTGGAAGATTTGCGGAAGGTCTTAGAAGCGGAGGCGGCACAATGAAGATAGTCAAGGCAAGTGAATTAGGCGAAGCAGCCATCAATAAATTGTTACAGAAACCTGCTTTTGATGAGGTGGAATTAAGTCCGAAAATCCGGGA
>DJYL01000108.1 GCA_002448495.1 Pseudoselenomonas ruminantium
CAAATCGCCTAAAAATGGCACCTTACTTAAACTATGGGATTCCTCACTGCCAATCAGTCCGCCAATCACCATGGTTTCCCCGTCCTGCAGCCGCACCATCGTATCGGCGCTGCGCCGCTGAAAACGATACGCCTTCAAATCCGTTACAAATTCCGGCGTGCTGACCTCCGTATGTACCTCTGCGGTAATCTGTCCTTCGGCATTCACGCGGGGCGTACAACGCAAAATAATGCCCGCCTGCCGGTACGTCACCGTATTGGTCGTGGAGGTTTCCGTCATGGTCTGCGTGGGCACCGGCACATCCCCGCCAATATTGATGACGGCTTCATGCCCCTGAATGGTGGTAATATTCGGCCGGGCTAAAATCTTCGCCTTGCCGTCCGATACCAGGGCATTCAATTTCGCACTGAAATAAAATTCAAACGGATATCCCTCCGGGCCATGGCCAAATTGAATAATCCCCGGTATGGCCTCTGACTTACCGCCATAAGAACGGCGCACCTCATAATCCACCCGCTCATTTTCCTTGCCTTCATGACGATAAATTTTACGTCGTTCAGGATATTGTGGTATTTTGGACCATTCCCACTCTACACCCAAATTTTTGGCGGCGTTCTTGGACAAAGCTACCACTTTGGCTTCAATACTGACCTGCTTAGCAGGAATATCTACCTGCTGCAAAGCCTCCTGCACCCGCTGTGCCTCTGCATCTGTGCCATAGAAAATCACTTTACCGGCAGACTCATCCACCAGCACACGGGATGGCATTTCCATGGAGTCCGGCTCTGCCACAGATTGTTTTGGGTCAGCCAGCTCTACGCTATTATTATTTTTCGTCAACTGAGACTTTTTTCCTGCTTCTCCCAAAGATAAATTTGCAATTTTGGCCAAATCAGCCGGACGGGCATACTTTGCCTGATAACTATGTACCCGCTGCAAAGCATTGCTTTTATCCGGCGTAGTCACCACATAAACATTCCCATATTTTTCCAGCAGCAGGCCCTGTGAGGCTGCTACTAATTCCAGAATTTTCAACGGTTCTTCCTGCACATTGACCGTCACGGTACCATCAATGCCATCGGACAACAGCAGATTAAATCCGCCCAGTCTCGCCACCGACATCAACACTGCTCCTGCCGAGGCATTTTGCACCTGTAATCGCACAGGAGAAGCACTAACCGGTAATTGTTCCCACCAAAGTCCCAAGAACAGCATCAGCAGAAAAAGTTTTTTCTTTCCCATGTCATTTCGCCCCCGCTTCCCCATTCATAACCAATGGCAAAGTCAGCACCTGTCCGGAACGCTCCACCGTAACCGCAGCAGTGCCTATCTCCGTCACCTGCCAATCCGCAACCATTTCCCCCGAACTGACCGTTACTGTATTATTGCCGACCTTTAGCAAAGCCAGCCGCTGACCGCCGCCTTCCACAACACCACATAAGGCTATCGCCTGTTCATTATCGGCGGTCATTTGCGAACCATTCCCCACAGCAGGCGAAACAGCCGGTGTCCTATCCATTTTTACTTGTCCATTCTCCGCATGCTCTTTGCCCTTCACAACCAGATGTGTACTTTCCTGTTCGGTTTCATGCAGCAGCGAAAATGGATTACGCAGTTCCTTCTGCTCATTGGCCTCCTGCAAACCGCGAATCGCCAGCGAATCTTCCTGTACCACGTTCTCTTTGCCTTCATCTGCCTGCAACACAAGCGGGGGCTTTTCTGCCTCATCAGCATACCAAGCCCCTGCCAAACCTGCTAACAAAAGAAATAACCCACATCCGGCCAATGGTCTGTACCATTTTTCAAGTCGAAACTCCATAAGTCCGCCCTCTTTGTCCACATATGATGGAATTTTCTTTTATTATACATCCTACAGGTAGTATTTGTCAGCTTTGATTTTAAGAATTTTTTATAATTCGATGTAACAGGCGGCGGGAGTGGGAGGCAATAACTTTCGTCTGCTTAGACAAGCTTGTCAAACGCTGCCGAAAGTCATTGCCTCCCCCTCCCGCCTCACTTCCATTCCTAAATTTAGCACTTCAATGTAACCCATACAACAATGCGCGTCTTAGAATGCATAGGTCACAGTAAGCCCGTGGGGGCCGGTGATGTTTTCCGCAGCTTTTGGCAAGCCTGTCTATGACGAAACAACTGCTACGTATTATAAGCCCGCAGGGGTTGGCGATGTTTTTTCGTAGCGTTTGACAAGCCTGTCTAAGCGAAGAAAAAATATTGCCAACCCCTGCGGGCGTCTTATTGTATGGATGTAAACAAAGCCAACAGCTGTTTAATTCTTAGTCACCAAATCTGCTTCCGTCAGCGTCCCCTCTTTGGCTTTCTGTGCCAGCTCCGCCGTAGCCGTAAACAGCACATCACTGGAGCTGTTGAGCGCCGTTTCGCAGGAATCCTGCAAAACGCCGATAATGAAGCCCACACCGACTACCTGCATGGCGATATCATTGCTGATACCGAAAGATGCGCAGGCCACCGGGATAAGCAACAGGGAGCCGCCCGCCACGCCGGAAGCACCACAGGCACCAACCGTAGCGATAATGCACAAGAGCAGCGCCGTAGGCAGGTCAACATCAATCCCCAATGTATGTGCACAGGCCAGCGACAACACCGCAATGGTGATAGCCGCACCACTCATGTTAATCGTAGCCCCCAAAGGAATGGAGATGGAATAAGTGTCCTTATTGAGTCCCAGACGCGCACACAAATCCATATTTACCGGGATATTGGCCGCCGAACTTCTCGTGAAGAACGCATAGATGCCGCTCTCCCGCAACGTGGTGAACACCAGCGGATACGGATTGCGATGAATATGCAGATACACAATCAGCGGATTCATAATGAGCGCTACGGAGAAGAACGCGCCCAGAAGCACCGCCAGCAAATGGAAGTAGCCCATAATGGCCTCGGCACCATTGGTACCGATAGCATCAGCCACCAGCCCCATAATACCGAAGGGAGCCAGACGGATAACCCATTGCACAAGCCTCGTTACTGCCTTGGCAAAATCATTGAGCGTTTCCTTCGTGCCATCCGAAGCATGATGGAGAGCCAGCCCCGTCAGCACACCCCAGGCCAGAATACCGATGTAATTGGCACTGGCAATGGCATGAATCGGATTGTCTACCACATTGAGCACGAGGTTATGCAAAACTTCCAAAATCCCGCTCGGCGGCGTGAGTTTCGCATCCGCCAGCTGCAGATGCAGCGTGGTCGGGAAAGCAAAAGAATAGGCCACGGCCACCAGTGATGCCAGGAACGTAGCAAATACATAGAGCTTGACAATCGGACGCATGGATGCGCTGGCATCCGCATTTTTCTGCGCCATAGCGTTCATCACGAGCACGAACACCAGTACCGGCGCTACCCCCTTCAATGCCCGCACAAACAAGTCACCGAATATTGCCACCAAAGGCACCATCCCCGGTGCTGCCAGAGCAATGATAATACCAATAACTAAACCTACCGCGATTAGCTTGATCAGAGCAGTTTCCATATACTTTTTGCCGACTTTCCTAAACATGCTAATCATCCTCCCTCATTAAAAATCTTGTATTACGATAAGTGCGTTCACTCTTATGATACATCTGTTAGTATATACTATACTTTACACTTTTGCAAGAGTAAAATGTAAAAATGTTTGTATACAGTGAACGATTACCGATAATAAAAAATCACCGCGTACACATTTCTTTAATGTGTACGCAGTGAAAAGACACGCTATGAAATTACAGTACGATTTTACTAAAATCAGCTACACGATTCACGAGTGTATCAATGGCTTTGAGCAAGGCCAGACGGTTATTCTTAACCGCTTCGTCCTTATCCATTACCATTACGGCATCGAAGAAGGCATCGATGGGTTTTGCCAGTTCCTTCAAGGCATCGATGGCACCCACATAATCCTCGCCGTCTACGAGGCTGGCCACAGCGCTGTTCGTGGATTTATACACATCATAGAGGGCTTTTTCTTCATCCGCCACAAAGACGCTTTCTTTGATTTCCGTTGCTTCGGCTTTCTTCGCCAGATTGGAAGCACGGACAAAGGCCTGAATGTTAGCGGCAGCATCAGCCGTTTCCACGAATTTAGCCACAGCTTCGGCACGCAGGCTGACAGCGTAGATATCATCCACGTTTTCGAGCACCGCATCCACCACATCATAGCGGACAGCTTCGAGGACATTCTTGAGGCGCAGGCGCATAAAGTCTGCTACATCGCTCTGCATCTTCGTGCGAACAGCCTCATCCGTCAGACCGTAGAGATCCATGGCTTTTGCCACAACCTTGGACAGGCTTACGTTCCACTTGGCTTCAATCAGCATATTCACGAGGCCGAGTGCCTGACGGCGCAGGGCAAACGGATCCTGGGAACCCGTGGGAATCTTGCCGCGGGAGAACGTACCTACAATGGTGTCGATTTTATCCGCCATGCTGACGATACGGCCGGCCTCCGTCTGCGGCTGGCTGTCACCGGCAAAACGCGGCATATAATGCTCGTCAATGGCAACAGCCACATTTTCGCACTCGCCATCCAGTTTTGCATACTCACGGCCCATAATGCCCTGCAATTCGGTGAATTCCGTTACCATGCCGGTAACAAGATCGGCTTTGGACAGCAGCGCCGCACGCTTGGCATGCTTATGGGCTTTTTCATCCGCGCCGATTTCATCAGCGATAAAGCCGGCCAGTTCCACCAAACGCTCGGATTTTTCGTACATCGTGCCAAGGCCCTGCTGGAACACAACAGTCTTGAGCTTTTCGCGGTGTTCTGCAAGGCTCTTTTTGCGGTCTTCGTCAAAGAAGAACTGGGCATCGGCAAGGCGGGCACGCAGTACGCGCTCATTACCGTGCTGTACGGTTTCGAGATATTCACTGCCGCCATTGCGCACCGTGATAAAGAGCGGCAGCAGTTTGCCGTTTGCATCCTTCACGGGGAAGTAACGCTGATGGTCACGCATCGGCGTGATAACCGTTTCCGGCGGAAGCTCCAGATATTTTTCCTCGAATTTGCCGCAAAGTGCCGTGGGGTATTCCACGAGATAGAGCACTTCTTCGAGCAGGTCCTCGGTGATTTCGGCCTTGCCGCCATTCTTCTTGGCCACTTCTTCAATCTGCTCGCGAATCATGGCCTTGCGCTTTTCCTGGTCGACAATGACGAAGTTTTCTTCACAGGCCTTTTCGTATTCTGCGGCGCTGTTGATGGTGAAATCGCCCTGCGACAGGAAACGATGACCACGGGAAGTCTTGCCGGATTTAACTTCGGCAACCTCGAAGGGAACAACCTCCGTATCGTAGAGAGCCACAATCCAGCGCAGCGGACGAATAAACTTGAAGTCCAAATCCCGCCAGCGCATATTGTTTGGGAAGTTCAGGCCGCAGATGAGTTCCGGCAGAATGGTCTGCAAAAGCTCCGCCGTTTCCTTGCCCTTTTCATGTACCATGGCATAGACATAGCCGTCTTTTTCCACGAGGTCTTTCGGGTCAATGCCCTGACCACGGGCAAAGCCCTGAGCAGCCTTGGTCGGGTTGCCGTCCGCATCAAAAGCGATAGCTGCAGACGGGCCACGGTTTTCGCTTTCCACATCTTCCTGCTTTTCCGCTAAATCCTTGACGAGCAGTGCCGTGCGGCGCGGCGTACCGATGGTGCGGATTTCCCCGCAGGCAATGCGGCTGTCAGCAAAGGCCTTAGCGGCATTTTCCTTCAACTGGGCAAGGATGCCCGGCATGACATGTGCCGGTACTTCTTCCGTGCCGATTTCTAACAGTAAATCCTTGCTCATTATTTCTCCCCCCTGTGCAGCATCGGATAGCCTAATTCCTCACGCTGTTTCAAGTAACATTCGGCGCAAAGGCGTGCAAGTTTTCTTACGCGGCCGATAAATGCCGTACGCTGGGACACGGAGATGGCACCACGCGCATCCAGCAGGTTGAACGTATGGGAGCATTTGAGCACATAGTCATAAGCCGGATGTACATAACCTTCTGCGATTACGCGAACCGCTTCGGCTTCGTACTTGTCAAACATCTCGAACAACAGTTTTTCATCCGAAAGGTCAAACGCATAAGCGGACTGCTCATACTCATTCTGATGGAATACATCGCCGTAGGTGTAATCGTCCGTCCACTGGATGTCGTAAACATTTTCGACACCCTGAATGTACATGGCTAGTCTCTCCAAACCGTAGGTAATTTCCGAAGCGACTGGCTTAACGTCCTGACTGCCCACCTGCTGGAAGTAGGTGAACTGCGTGATTTCCATGCCATCGAGCCATACTTCCCAGCCAAGGCCCCATGCGCCAAGTGTCGGGGATTCCCAGTTATCCTCAACGAAACGGATATCATGCTGTTTCGGGTCAATGCCCAGACGCTCCAGACTTTCGAGATAAAGTTCCTGAATGTTATCCGGGGACGGCTTCATAATGACCTGAAACTGATGGTGCTGATACAGGCGGTTCGGATTATCGCCATAGCGGCCATCAGCAGGACGGCGGGACGGCTCTACATAAGCCACGTTCCACGGCTCCGGGCCAAGTACACGCAAAAAGGTCGAGGGGTTCATCGTGCCCGCACCTTTTTCGACATCATAAGGCTGTGCTAAGATACAGCCCTGCTCTGACCAGAATTTCTGCAGAGCCAGGATGATTTCCTGAAATTTCATAGGTACAACTCCTTTTTCTCCTGTTACGGTTGGCAGTTCTTATACTAAAAAAGTCCCGCCCCCGTAACGCCATCGTTACAGGGACGAGACTATATTTCTATATTCCCGCGGTTCCACCCTGATTGGTTTCTACTATAATAATAGAAGCCCACCTCAAAGTTTTCTCTTGTCTTTTGCTCCAAAGTGCCCTTCACGCTCTGACCGGCTTGCACCCTCCCAGCCTCGCTAAATATGCGCTACTCCTCTTTTTCATCGCTGAGGACAATTTTAGCAAACTTAGGAAAAGCTGTCAATCCTTGGGCAAATCTTGAAGGAAATTCAGCACCGAAAGCGAATTATAGGGTAGCGAAATATTTTCCGAATTTTCAAGGAGGCTAGAACATGGGAAAACTGGACATTTCCAAAGGTCAGATTCTCCACAAAAAAGGTGATGCCATTAAGGATATAGCCATCATTCTCAAGGGCAGCTTTACGCTAAACGATGGCGCTGATGTCAGCCTGTCCGCAGGCAATGGCACTATTTTGGGTGCCTTTCACCCTTACGGCGGAACTTACCATTACAATTATCAGGCCGCCGAGGACAGCACGCTTTTTACCTACGATTACACCGATGAAGATGATCTAACCGCAGCCATCACCGCCACCCCTACAATAGCTCCGGTAATGGTATCGGCCAGCGTAGCGCTCTTAAACCAGCTGCTGGATACCCTCTCCGAACTCTATGAAGCCGGCTGCAAACTCTGCAAAGACACAAAAGCCAATTACAATGACTACAAAAATATTTGCGCCCGTCTCATGATTCCTCCCAAAATGTTTGAAAGCATAAACGTGCTGGTTCCACCGGAAAAACCGGATATTCTGGACAGTTGGCAGGCAGCTCTCTGCCGGGCTGTTTCGGACAAAAACGACTTGTTGCGCAAGGAATGTTATCCTGCCGATATTCAGTTCTGCGTGGGTACCATCATGCTCTCTGCCCAAATGGCACAAAGAGTACAGGTCGAAATCGATAAAGCTCTGGCTTTTATCCAGCAGATGAAAAATGATACGGATGAATTCTCCCGGGAATATCATTCCCAAAAGGCGAAATTTGATGATGCCCAACGGCAGGAGGCGTTGGAATCCGGCAGTGGCAGCCTGCCGCAAATCAAAAACGCTCTGACCACCATTCTGGCCTTTGCCGGAGTCAGCCGGGAGATTGGCGATGCCTTTGGCCGGGATATACGCACCTTTATGAAAGCTCCTGACAAGGCAGAAAAATCCACTGAAATGCGCCGTTTGCGGACAGATATTACCAATAATTACTATACCATCTATGAAGCAGCCTTCTTCAACAGCCTGAATACCGAAGATATTCCGGCAGAAGTGAAAATGTTCTTCCTCTTTGGCTTCGTTGATGAAGAACTGGCCGGTGAAGAAAACACGGCTGAACTTTATAAATATGCCGTTCTTTGGGAAGATGATCCGAATGGACGCATACTGCCTGTCTATGACTGGCTGAAAAAAATCTACCGCGGCGAAGTTCCTCCCTCCAAGGATGAATTCGACAATGACTGGCCCGACCATTTGAAAGAAGAAGTCCGTCAGGGCAATATTACGCAGGCACAGGCCGATGAAATGCTGAATGATACCAAAGCAATGGTCTCCTTTGAGCTTCACAATATGATTACCGGTGCCAACAAGATGACCTATGGCAGCATCTTCTCCTTTATTCCGGCCTTCTATGCCCAGTCGGTAAGCCGTCCGCTCGAAAACTGTCTGGTCACTGCCCAGCGGGCTGTAGATGAACTTAATCATGTCCGCGACCTTGACTTTGGCTGCTTCTATCGCCCGGCCTATGCCAGCTATCCCGAGCTCAAAATCAATCGTTTTGACTATAACTTAGAGATACTTCCTTATATTATACTGATGCCCAACTACGGCAGCCGCGGTGTAATGTGGCAGGAAATTGAAGGCCGCAAGCGCACAACGCCAGCACATCTGGTCGTTTCCATTCTTCATTCCGAAGACCTCTTTGACACCTTTATCAAGATGTGCGCCCAGTTCCGCTGGGAAATGTGCAAGCGCATTCAGGGGGTACACTACAGCGATATTACCGAACCTTCCCTGACTTCCGAATACTGCAACTACCTGCAGTTCTACAAGAAAAATTCCAGTCTGTCTGCGGATATGAAAGAAAAGGTCAAAACCGTCCTCAAACGCAACAACAACAGCTACAGCAACGTCTTCGCTTCCGAATACGAAATGTTCCTCAAAGCCGAATCCGAAGGCCTGCCCCGTCTCAACAAAGTCTCCCGGGAAATTCTGTTCAAATACTGCACCTTCTCCCAGAAATACCGGGATAACCTGTTAATTAATCCCCAGTACAAGCCGCTAATTGAACGTTGGACTGTCGGCAGAGATGACCGCGTACGCACCCTTGAACTATTCTCCCGCAGGATTTTGACCCAGACAAAAGAACTTCCCGAGGAAGTGCAGATTGAAGCTGAATATTTGAAGCTATAAAAACTAATTACTGCCTTTCCATTCATTCCACAAGGCAAAGCCCAATATCATGGCACCGCCTACGGCCTGACTGACAGTCATTGTTTCGTGTAAGAGAAAATACGAAATAACAACCGCCACCAGCGGGTCAATATAGCCTAGAACAGCCACTTCCTGACCAGTCAGCTGACTCAGGGACTGAAAATACGCATAATGCATAATAACCGTATGGACAAGGCAGATAATCGTCAATGCCGCCCAACCGCTGACATCCAACGCCAACAGATGAAAACCATCACCTAAAGCCGTGTACGGCAAGATAACCACAGCGGCAATGCCAAACTGGTAAAAAGAACGCTCCATACTGCCCACGCTCTTTATGTATTTATTGAGAATGATGAACAGCGCATAAAACACCGCCGCCAATAAACCATAAAATATCCCCAAAGAATCCCCGGCATCCGGCGAAGCATCAAACACATTCACAATCAAAGCCAGCCCCAGTGTGGACATGACAAAACAAATGAGCTGCCGTACCGTCATTTTTTCGTGAAACAACAACGGACAAACCACCGTTACTATCACCGGCGCAAAGTAGTAACTGATGGTCGCCAAGGAAATGCTGGTATAGCGAAACGCCTCGAACATAAACAGCCAATTAACCGCGAGCGCTATCCCCGACAGGAGCATAATCCCGACATCCTTCCGCAGCTTATGCCAAGAAAGCTGACGGCCACGGCAGAGAAAATATATGCCGATGATGACGAACGCAGATGCCGAACGGTAAAAAGAAAGCTCCGCAGAGGTAATCGCCGAGGTATACCGGCTGAAAAAGCCCAGCGTCCCAAAAATCGCCATAGAAAAGAGCATTTGCCAACGGGCAGATTCCGGCGAAAGATTGCGCAGAGAATTTATTGCCATAGTTACCATATCATTCACTCCTAACGCACCATATAGTATATCTAACGAAATGTTAAATAAATTATATGGTGCATTTTCTTTATTGTCAAGAAATATTTACAATATATTTTACGAATGGTAAACTATATTGTAAAAGGAGGAGCTAAGGATGACGATAAATGCAATTATAGCGAACAACCTCAAACGACTGCGCGAAGAACAGAATTTAAGTTTTGGACAGCTGGCTGACCGGTCAGGTGTGAGCAAGGTCATGCTGTCACAAATTGAAAAGGGCGAGGGCAATCCCACCATTAATACGATATGGAAGGTAGCCAACGGCTTGGGCGTGGATTATTCCCAGCTCATTGCGCCACCGGCCGCCTCGGTGCAAATTGTCCGCGAAGCCGATATTCCCATTCAGGCTGATGATGACGGCTTATTTTCGGCAAGATGTTACTTCCCTGCCACAGCCCAACGGCGGTTCGACGTATTCACCGTGACCATACTGCCCGGCGAAGAACACCTGTCCGAAAGCCATTCCCCCAACACGCAGGAATATGTACTTGTCCAACAGGGCACGCTGGAAGCCTACATTGCAAGCGAAGCCTATGTCCTCAATAAAGGCGACGCCATGTGCTTTGACTGCACCCGCCCGCATAAATTTTGCAATACCGGTACAGAACCGGTGAGCTTTGTGGATATTATCTATTATCAGTAAAATGGAGATGGTCATACATGAGCGACTACCAACCGCCTTTTCATATAAACGATAAAGCAATCACTCTGCTTGCCGAAATCAGTGAGCAGGTCGGACGCATAACCGTCTTGCAGGAAGGAAATATCAATCCTCATCTACGACGGGAAAATCGCATCCGAACCATTCATTCCTCCCTTGCGATTGAACACAATTCCCTGTCATTAGAGCAGGTAACGGCAATCCTGAACGGCAAGCGGGTTCTCGGCAAGCCAAATGAGATAAAGGAAGTGCAGAACGCCTACGATGCTTACGAACTCATGCTAACGCTGAATCCATCTTCCATCGAGGATTTGCTAAAAGCCCATAAAGCGATGATGAATGGGCTGGTAAAAGAAAGCGGACGCTTCCGTTCCGGCGGCGTAGGCATTTTTGACGGCGAAGTACTTATCCACATGGCACCGCCTGCCCGCTTTGTCCCCGAACACATCCACAATCTGTTCACCTGGTATCAGCAAGCGAAGCTCCATCCGCTAATCAAAAGTGCTATCTTCCATTACGAGTTTGAGTTTATTCATCCCTTCGCGGATGGCAATGGACGCATGGGACGGATGTGGCACAGCCTTCTACTGGGACAATGGAAGGAAATGTTCTTATGGCTACCGATTGAAGAATTGATTCAATCGCGGCAAAAGGAATACTATGCGGCACTCGGCATTGCAGACAAAAAAGCAGATTGCGCTGAATTTGTGGAGCTTATGTTGGAAATTATCCGCGACAGTCTCAACGATTTAGCTCTTAGTCAGTCGAACACCGACCAAGTAAGCGACCAAGATACCGACCAAGTAAGCGACCAAGATAAAGCCCCTATCCAAAGACTACTCTCCGTTCTTGGCGATAAGGAACTTTCAGCTACCGAAATCATGGAACGGCTTGGACTCTCCCACCGCCCCACATTCCGCAAGAATTATTTGACTCCGGCTCTAGAGAAAAAATTGATAGAACGCACCATTCCCGATAAGCCGAACAGTAAAAATCAAAAATATCGGAAATGCTAAAACAGTCGGCTTGACCAATCAAAATATTGACTGGCCAAGCCGGCTGTTACTATGCAGGCTCCCCACGTTTCAGCATTTGCGCAATGCGTTCTTTTTCTTCACTGCCATTAGTTTTCAATCGAATAAATGGCAGTTGATATTTTGCTAATATGCTATTTTTTAATTTGTCACGTTCCGCCTGTTTGCTTCCTTCCTGATGATAAGTTACTCCATCTACCTCAATTAACAAAACTGGCAACTTACTCAACTTATTTACAATCACAAAATCAATATGTGTCAAGGGATTAGTCGCATATTTTATTTCTTCATCATTAAGTAAGCCATAGTCACTAATCAGCATATTCATTGGCAAATGACAAACAACTTCTAATGATGAAAATTCATCTTCCGATAAAATTTCCAATAAAGCATCATACATAATACATTCCGAAGGATATTCAGATATATCTTTATGCTTTTTTAGAAGTTCTTGACGCTGTTTCGTATATTGACTATACAAGCAGTCAAATATAGAACTAATTTTACTTTCGCTCACTTCAAAGTTATTATATCTAATATATGAAATCAAATCGTTAATATTACCATTTTTATTATGTTTATTGCCATTTGTAACCAAGCATAATCTTTTTTTTGCTCTTGATACAGCTACATTAAGCATATTAGCATTATCCACAAAATCAGTAATTTGATTATCCACCGTTGATATTATGATAAAATATTTCTCTCGTCCTTGAAACTTGTGAACTGTATCTATCTCCACATTATTTATTTGTTTTTGCATTGCGTCCACTTGATTACGATATGGACTTATAATCCCTACACCTTCTATTACAGGTTCATTGTACAATATATCATTAAGTATCACATCAATTTCACGTTGATTATACCTCCCCCTGCAATGATTCCCCTCTTTTGTCATTATCACCTTTAAGACATTATCTTCACCATCATCCTGCGTCATAATCGCTAATTCATCATGATAAAATTTTTTATTGCAAAATTCAATAATACGAGGATGACAGCGATAGTGTTCTTTTAACAGCACACATCTTTCTGGTGATAATTGCATCTTTACAGACTGTAAAAAGCTATGTGTATATCTAAAACACTCTTTAACTAAAGCCTCTTGAAAAATTCTCTCTGTTTCCTTTTTCATGCTACTATCCACAACATTGGGTAATTGTTTTGAATCGCCTACAATAACGGCATTCTTAGCATGAAACAAGGATAATGCTCCTGTTGCCACATCAACCTGTGAAGCTTCATCCATGATAACGTAGTCATACATAGTGTCTGTGCCCAAACAAGACAAGGCAGAAAACGTCGTGCTCAAAACAATCGGATATTCATTCAAGAAATCTCCCGCTTTACTTTGCAGTTCACCAGCACTAAATACAGTGCGTTCCTTTTTTCCAGCATATTTATGCCATACTGTCTCCTTCAATATATCCAGTGACTCATCACACATCTTTTGCAACAAATCACTTTCTCTAGTATCTAAAAAATGGACTAATTTTTCTTTCCGTTTCTCTAACTCTTTTTTCCGCATTTCATAGAATTTTTTTTGCAACGACGCAATAACCGACTGAACATCTTGTTTCCAAAACTTTAAACTCATCACCCCATATTTCAAGGCACAAAAGCTACAAAACAAAACATACTTCCATTTCTTATTACCATAAAATGATTGGTATTCATCCAATAATCTCAATATCCTTTTTGAAGATAAAGGCAAGATACTAGAAAATTTCTTTATTTCAATACTGTTATCATTTAAGTAACTTTCAAAATATTTCTTTTCCGTTTGCAATGATTTCAAATCTGATTCTATTTTTGCCAGTTCCACCTGAGCCGAAAATATTTTATGTAATTCTACAAGCTTATGATTTACGGACTTCTTTAGCGCTGATATATCGCCCACATAATGCCAAGCTGATATTTCCATCGGATATTTGCCATTCTGTGAATTAACAAAATTATCCTTATTTTCTTTCTTGCCTAGAACTGCCGCCATGAAATTTATATTGTTACTTTTCAGCTTATCATATACATTATCAATTGCCGAATTATTATATGATACAACTTGTACTGTTTTCCCTTGTTTTATAATATTCGCGATTATATTTAATATAGTTTGTGTCTTACCAGTACCCGGTGGCCCTTCTATGATACTTACTTGATACTTAAAAGCATTTTTTACAGCCTCAATTTGACTGTTATTAGCACCAAAAGGAAATATATAATCATCAAATGCTTTATTTTCAACATAATTTATCGAAGCATTCAGATACCTTTTTAGCACACTTCCCTCTGGTACATACTGTATACTATTATATTTTTCTAACAATAAATTTCCATCTTTTTTATCCTTTAAGGGATTTAGCTTTGCAATTTTCTTTAAGTAGGTAAATACATCATCATCTTTTACATTATTGTTAAATATGCGTACTCTATTCGTTTTTATACTGTAATTGTATATTTTATCATTGTTAATAAATTTTATATAATAAACCCCACCACGTTTATTACAATTCGCTATCATTCTTGTTTTATCAATACCATCAATAATAATGGTAACATCGTTCAAATCCATTTTTCATCCCTGCACAAAAAGCTTAGCATCTTTTATATATCCTATCAAAAATTCACTGCAATACGCTTCTGCTTGTTCAGATATCTTTCCACATAATCAGCACAATCACGCTGATTCATGTCGTGAAACCACATTCCATCGGATGCTTTTACCCCCTCTAAGAGATTACTTGTCTTCACCATTTGTTTAGCCGTATTAAAAGAATAACCTCTCTTGCACAGTTCCATAACCGTAGCCCGATAAGCAAATGTTACATCATTTAGTGAAAGCATATATTTAGCTGTCTTCATCCTCATAATACACACTCCTCCCGAAACGTCAGTGCATTTATCGCTTTTTCCGTTTTAAGCGCAATTTGCATTCCCGGCAACTTTGCCTTCAAACCATCTCTAAAATCCTGTTCTGTTATCCTATCAGCCATCAGCAATTCCAGCATTACGGCTATTTTACCATCTGCTATCGGCCCCATTATACAATCATGAGCAGGCAAGCTCTCCTCATACTTACTCCCCCATTGCCGGAACCCCAATACAATATCTTCCCACTCCTTCAGCGTTGGTTTTAATACAGTTAAGTCCGATATATCCAGTTCATAAGTCAGTATCGCACCACGTTGCCCTTTTCTAAAACCGACCTGACTTGCTCGTCTCTTAGCTACACCTTTCTGTGTAGACAGATAAAAACCAAGTCCAAAATCAGCTGTCCACTCACCTTTGGATAAATCAATTCCGCGTTTTCGTATATATTGTGCAGAATAAAAGTCCGTACCATGATGTACAAGCATATCAAAACTCCTCCTGCAATAATTATATCATCTAAATCGCAATACAAACAACAAAAACAAGCGGCTTGACCTGTCATTTTTGACAAGTCAAGCCGCTTGCTGCTATCTGAAAGCTCAAAATCCTGCCGTCTTATTCTCCACCATGCGGAAGAGTTCGGATTCTTCGGGTATTTGCGTGTAATTCAAGATTGCCTTATGCAGGCCTTTTTCCTGAATGGCTCCCTGTACTTCCTGGGCTTCTTTATCGCCATCGTAATCGAAATGGAAGGCTGCACCGATTACGGTAGCAAGTGCCGAGGGTTTCTGGCCCTGTGCCAAGAGCTGGGTAGCGGGGCTTACCAGTCTGTCCTTGGCACCAAGTTTGCGTTTGGGGCCTCTAGCTACTCTGGTCACTTCGTCGCTAAGGTGCGGGTTTCTAAAGCGTTTTTCGGTAGTCTTAACGTACTCTTCATGCTTTTTGGGGTCAAAGCCGAACTTACGCACGAGCAAGTCACCGGTTTCCTGCCAAACCTTACGCGCCATATCCACAATGTTTTTATCCTGCATAGCGCTGTAAATATCCTTGATGCCTTTACGGTAAGCCAGGTACGCAATGGAAGCATGGCCAGTGTTTACGGTAAAGAGCTTACGCTCGATATAGGCTTCGAGGTTCTCCACCCATGTCAGGCCCTCAATCTGCGGCGGTTCACCTTTGGCCTGCGTCACATTGGCATCCCATTCGGCGTAAGGCTCGACCTGCACGAGCAGGGGGTCGTCATTTTTCTGCAGCGGCACGATTCTGTCTACGGCGGCATCGGGGAAGCCGATATAACGAGCCACAGCTTCTTTGGCTTCTTCCGGCAGGTTTTCTTCGACAAAACCTTTGAGCACCGTGGAGCCGCCCACCATATTTTCACAGGCGATGACATTCAAGGGCTGCTGATTTACTTTTACGCGTTCTGCAAGACCTGCCGCCAGATTCGGCGCAATGAATTTCAGGATATTCGGGCCGATAGCTGTCGTGATGATATCGGCTTCGCAGATGGCCTTGATGAGTTCTTCGGGATGGGCGGCACTGTTGATGGCGCGCACATGTTCCACATGGATGATTTCGGGCTTATCCCCCACGATTTTGATATCGTAAGCGCGGCGCTCATTGATTAAATCCACGAGCTGCGCATTGACATCCACGAAAGTTACCTCGTAGCCGGAACGCACCAAGAGTTCCCCGATAAACCCTCTGCCGATATTGCCTGCACCGAAATGGATTGCTTTTTTCATCTTGATTACCTCCAAAATTTGTAAAAAAAGTCCCTTTTCCGCAGGACAGACTCCTGCATGGAAAAGGGACATGTTCTATTCAGATTTTATTAGTTTGCCAAAGCAAAGCGTTCATAGAGAACATTGGCATCTTTGGTCTTGTAGAGTTTTTCCAATTCTTCGTCACTGCATTCGTCCATCGTGGCCGCGATATTGGCGAGGATGGACAGATGGTCATTGTCCTTTCCGGCAATGCCCACGAGAATATGCGCCGTATCGTTGCCGAACTTGATGCCGTCAGGATACTGGAGCACGACGATACCGGACTGACGAATGGTATCCTTGACAGCGGCTTCGCCATGGGGAATGGCAATGCCCTTGCCGACATAAGTGCTGATATCTGCTTCGCGTTTGAGCATGCCTTCGATGTAGCCTTCGTCCACAAAGCCTGCTTTAACCAAAGCCTTGCCTGCGGCGGTGATGGCTTCTTCCTTGCTCACGCTTTTTAGGCCCAGCTGGATATTGCCCAAATCCAGAACGTGTTTTTCCCGGGAACCTGTCTGACCGGCAACCATTACGCCGTCCATTTTGTTTTCTGCAAGACGGGCGATAATCTGCTCATACACATCGTTTTGCGTGAAGTTGCGCACGAGGATGTGTTCAGCCTGTGGGGAATCCTCAATGGCTCTCTGCGCCAGTTTTTCATGGGTGACGACAAGCTGCGCTTCCTTGGGGATATTGCCGATAGCAGCGTTGGTTACGGAAATATGCGTGTAACCTGCGCTGCGCAGTTTCTTGCGCAGGCTGGCAGCGCCTAAAGCACTGGAGCCCATGCCGGCATCACAGGCATAAACGATGTTTCTAAGTTCGCTGCCGCTGATATGAACAGCACTTACGGCAACCTGACCGCGCTGTTTGCGTTCCTGCATGGCGGCTTTGGCTTCTTCCAAAGATTCGCCGCTTTCTTCCGTGGCCGAAACCTTGATGAACACCGATGCTACCGCACAGGAAACCACCGTAGCTACGAGGAAGTCAGCCATATTGGCAATAAAAGCGCCTTTCGGGGTCATGGCCAGAACCGCGATAATGGAACCGGGTGAAGACGGAGCGATAAGGCCGCCGCCCAAAAGCTGGAGCGTTGCCACGCCAGCCATGCCACCGGCAATAACGGCAATCAAGAGAACCGGCTTCATGAGAACGTAGGGGAAGTAAATTTCATGGATACCGCCCAGGAGGTGAATAATCATCGCACCTGGAGTGGAATCTTTCGCCATGCCTTTGCCGAAGAACCAGTAAGCCAGCAGTACGCCAAGGCCGGGGCCGGGATTTGCTTCGAGCAGGAAGAACATGGACTTGCCAAATTCTTCGGCCTGTTGAATGCCCAGCGGCGAGAGCACGCCATGATTGATGGCGTTGTTAAGGAACAAAATCTTCGCCGGTTCAATGATAACGGATGCCAGCGGCAAAAGACCTGCTGCCACAATGCCTTCCACGCCAGAGCGCAGCACGCCATTAGCAGCCAGCACCACGGGGCCGACGCCGACAAAAGCGAGCACGGCCAAAACACCGCCTAAGATACCTGCCGAGAAGTTATTGACGAGCATTTCAAAGCCCGTGGGAATCTTGTCCTCGATGGCGGCATCGAATTTCTTCATCAGGTAGCCTGCCAACGGCCCCATAATCATGGCACCCAGGAACATGGGAATATCGGCACCGGCGATAACACCGGCCGTGGCAATCGTACCAACCACGCCGCCGCGATGTTTGTAAACAGCCGCACCGCCGCTATAGCCTAAGAGCAGGGGAATGAGCCATTTGCTCATGGGGCCGCCCACCTGCGCCAGATATTCATTAGGCAGCCAGCCTGTAGGAATAAAGAGTGCGGTCAAAAAGCCCCAGGCGATAAATGCCCCAATGTTCGGCAAAACCATGCCGGATAAAAAACGGCCAAATTTCTGCATTGCTTCCTGAAAATTAAAGCTCTGTGCAGAAGTTGTCGCTGTACTCATGGATTATCCCTCCATCAATTCCTTGTATTTCTTGGCATGAAACTCTTGGAATATACGCACCAGTTCGTCATAGATAAGGTGCCTATCCCCTTCATGCAACACTTCGATAAAGCCCCACCGTTCCAGAAGAATGGCGGATATATAACCTATTGTTTCCAGTTCATACGGACTGCATTCCTGTGGTGCTACCATCACTGCCGCCGTGCGGATTTTCTCCGTAGGTTCGGCAGGATAGAAGAAAAAGTCACCGACATGGACAATGCCAAAATGAATTTCCTGTACATGGCGGCTGCGGCAATGCAAAAGAATCATGTGATTGCCGCTGACCGCCGTACTGCCCTTGTCTTCCCGGGCTAAAAGTTCCCTAGCCACGTTCTCCGCTGCCTGCTTATCCTTGGTTATGAGACTTCCTGCCAAACGGGAAATCTCCTGCACCGTCATGGACTTAACATCCTCCGCGAAGAAAAAGCCCTCGATAAGTGTCAGGATTGCCTGTTCGTAAGCCCCCATGATTTTGAGCGCATTTACAAAGTCAGGCTTTTTGACGGCTGCCGCAGCTTCCTCTCGTGAAGCAGGCAGCTGCGCATCGAGCACGCCGTCAATCTTTTCCTGGTCGGCAGGGGTGAGCAGAGCGCTTACGACCACCACTGGCAGCGGTACATGCGGTATCGGCACCGTGGCGATGATAAAATCGGCCTCATGCTCGCGAAAGTAAGCAGGGATAAGCTGCATGGTGGAAACCATATCGTGAACAATCAGGTTGTCATATTGCTGCCGCAGGCGGCTCGCGAGCAAACGGCTCGTGCCCATCCCCGTGGGACACGCCACAATCACGCGCCGCTGCAATTTCTTGAGCGTCTGATTGTCATTGAGGGCCGCGCCCAAGTGCATGGCAATATAGGCAATTTCCTCCTCGGGAAAGACTATCCCCAGTTCCCCTTCGATATCCCTGACACTGGCTGCCGCCAGCTGCATAAGCTCAGGATAATTGCTGTTCATCTCCCCCAGCAGCGGATTGCGTATCGGCATCCCCAGTTTTAACCTGCTGATGGACGGCCCCAAATGATTGACCAGCCCCGTCAGCAGTGCCGAATTGCGATATAAATTCTGACCACTGATTTTTTCCGCCGCACCCATAAGCGCTTTGGCCATACGCACCAGATGGAAATTATCCAGTGAGGCCGGCATGCCCTGTGGCTGGTAGCGGCTGCGGGCGCCTAAAATGTGCATGGCGATATAGCCTGTTTCCGCCTCGTTGATCGTGATGGCAAACTCTTGGGCGATTTTCGCGCCCAAATCTGCCGCCAGCTTAAACTCCGGCTTTCCCTGCAAATCCGCCAGCACCTTTGGTGCCAGTTTGACGGGCTCATGGCGCCGAATCCTCTGTACCGCCAGTGCCAGATGCACGAGCAAACCCACAAATGCCTGGTCGGACAGCCGCCCATCAAGACTCTTTTCGGTCTGTCTGATTAAATGTTCCAAACGCTGAATAATTTCTTTATCGACTAAATCCAGCAGGTGAGATGAAGCCTTGCTTACCGCCTGTCCATCTTCGGCCAGATTGGCCTGCACCAACGTAAGCAGTTCCTGCTCACCTACGTTTTCATAAATATAAGCTACGATTGCCTGCCGGATACTTGCTTCCTTACCTTCGATATAGACCCCCAGCCCCGGTTTGCGGACAAGTTTCAGCCCATGTCCCTTAAACCAGCTTTCCAGCTTGTCCAAATCGTTGCTGATGGTGCCATCGGTTACGCCTAAGAGCGATGCGAGGGTAAAGAGCTTTACCGGCTCACTGTACGGCAGCAGCTTGCTGACGATAATCGAGCGCCTCTCCTCAGGAGTAAAAGTCTTGTCATTCACCTGCCCCAAAAATTTTCTGAGCGTTGCCATAGCCTCCGCGCCGCCGTCTATGGCGAAGCCTGCTCCCTTTTTGCGGGACAGGTCAAGGCCATAAGGTTTAAGCGCCTCTGCCACTGCCGGCAGTTCCCTGGATACCGTTTTCGTGCTGACCCCCAGCTTTTCCGCCAGTTCGCCTGCACTCTGGAAGGGATTTTCTCCCTCCGTCAAAATTTTTAAGATTGCCGTGGTTCGCTCACGCAGATTCATTTCCCTTTGCCTCCTATGATCACTCAGAAGCGTATCAAAACCGATTAAAGTAATTCGTGTTTTGATGCTTTTATTATACGAGTTATTCCGATTTTATACATGTTAAAGACATTCAATCTTGTCCAGAACAAAACAGGACAAAAATAAAGAATTGACCGGCTCGATGTACGAACCAGTCAATCCCTCAGTTCATCTTTAGTTTTCTGTCTCATGCTCAGGACTGCATATCAACAATCTTCCCCGTTGTTCCCGTGGCCTTACTGGTGGAATTTGCCGTATAACTGCTGGAACTACTGTCCGTTTTCTTCTTGAGATAGACAGCCGTGGTCTTATTGTCTTCCTCCGCAGTATCCGTGACCTTACGCAGCATTTCCTGGAAGGACTTCTTGCCCGTCTGATAGTCCTTGACCGAAGTATCCGCCCGCTCTTTGAGCGATTTTTCCACACTGATACCATCTTGCAAGGCATTATACACCGAGCGATTGATGTCCTGCTGCTCACGAACAGGAGTGGCTGTATGCATACCGGGATGCGGGTCAAACTGTGAACTAATCCGTGGCATATTTACGGAAAAATCCACAGCTCTGCTCATAATCCCCAAAGTCTCGCCAATCGCTGCCATGAGAAACGCCTCCTCTCTATCCCGATTCCTTGTATTTATTGTATCATAAAAATAATTTTCAGACAATATCGAAGTTTTTGTACAGCATTAGCTAAGCCTTGCCCCCGGCCGCCCGAATAATGCTCTGTGCCACCTCTTTAAGCGACACCCGCTTCTGCATCGCATACTGCTGCATCCGGCGATACGCTTCCTGCTCCCCCAGTTTATGCACCGCCATGATAATGCCCTTAGCCCTGTCCACCAGCTTGCGCGTTTCCAGAGAATCCTTGAGCTTTGCCAGTTCATCTTCCATTCCCTGCATTTCCTGCCAGCGGGAAAGCGCAATTTCTATCGCGGGAAAAAGCTGGCTTTCCTGCACCGGCTTTACCAGATACCCCATCACGCCGGAATCCTTGGCCTTTTCCACAATATCCGGCTGACTGAAGGCCGTCAGCAAAATGACCGGCGCGATTTTATCGGTGTAGATTTTTCCTGCCGCCGTAATGCCGTCCATTTCCGGCATCTTAATATCCATCAGAACCAAATCCGGACGGTGCTGGCGGACAAGCTCCACTGCCCTGCGGCCATTTACGGCTTCGCCCACCACTTCATGACCCGCATCTTCAAGCATTTCGCGGATATCCAGACGGATAAGGGATTCGTTATCGGCAATGACAACCCGTAGAGTCTTCTTGTTCTCCTGCATCATTTATTCCTCCAAACTGGCTACAACCTGCCCCTGTGCTTGGGGCTTGGGCAATACGATATAAGCATGCGTTCCCCTGCCGCCCGCATCATTTTCCAGCCGGAAACTGCCCTCCAAATCGCCTTCAATCAGGGTGCGAATAATGGATAACCCCAGTGACCGCGATTTATGCGGCTGAAAATCTTCCGGCAGACCACAGCCATCATCATAAAAATCCAGCTGCAAATGTTCATCCAGCTCTACCTTTAAGCCTACCAATCCTGCCTGCCGTCCGGCAAAGGCATGTTCCACGGCATTGATAATCAGTTCGTTGAGCACCAGTGCCAGTGAGCTGGCGTATTTCGGCGGCAGACTTACCGCCTCACCCACATACTCCTGCCGCAGGTCAAAATCCGCCGCGACCATGCTGGCTTTGACCTGTGCAAAAATCTCGGCCATAATCTGCCCCAGTTCCATGCTCTCCTGCCCCTGCCGCGAAAGAAAATCATGCACTGCCGCAATGGAAAGCACCCGATTGACGCTTTCCGACAGAGCCGACCTGACCTCCTCCGAACCGCTGCGCCGCGCCTGCAGGCGCAGCAGGCTGGCCACCGTCTGCAGATTGTTCTTGACCCGATGATGAATCTCCTGAATCACCGCCGACTTAATGCGGATTTCCTGCTCCTTGGCGCGGATTTCCGTCACATCCGAAAGCACGACAATCCGCCGCAGGAGCGTCCCCCCCGCCTGCAAATCAATCTGCCGGCGGATAAGCTGCAAGCCACCGGCCAGAAGTTCCTTCTGCCACGGCCTTTCCCGCTCAAAGGATTCCCGCGTAACATGACGCGTAAGCTGCCGGTCAAACAAATGACAGCCCTTGAGACTGCCCACGCCCAAAACCCGGTAAATCCGCTGTGCCGCAGCACTTGCAAACACAATGCGGCTGAACTGGTCGGTAATCATCAGTCCGTCACTTGCCGAAAGCGGCGTAAACGGCGCCAAATCCACATCACGAGTCGCATAATTTAACACATCCTGCGTGGTCTTGATGAGCTGGGAAAAATCATCGATATTTAAGTGCTCCTTATCCACCTCAATGCTGATGACCGCCATCACCTCCGTACCATCAACAATGGGAAACACATACATATCAATAAAATGCCCATAATCCTGCTCCCGCTTGCCATGCGTGAACTGCGCAGACGCAAAAACCTCCGTGACAAGCGGTTCGGATAATGTATCAACCAGACCTGCCGCCGTTTCTGAAGCCTCCTGCATATAGACGGTGTGCGGCGTAGCCGTGGCGGTTATGCGCAGTTTGCCTGCTGTTTCTGCCTGAATGTAAATGGTCGCATGACCATGGGCTAGGTCGGCCACGAAGGGGAGAATTTGCTTTAAACGTTCAAGAATGTTTAATTGCTTGGTTGTTAGTAAGGCATTTTTCATGGTAATACTCCTAAAAACGTAACTTGGCGGAACAAAAATATTTTTAGCCCCGCCTCTTAGCGCAGCGTGAAAAATATCTCTGTTCCGCCATTGGAACGTATCTTATAAACTTATTTATCTGTGAGACTAAGCCCCGGCACCGCATTAAGGTACAAATCACTAAACCCACCCGCAAGCGCCTGATAGTACCCTCTGCACCCAATCATCGCCGCATTATCGGTACACAAAATCTTACTCGGATAGAGGAACCTTACGCCCCGCTTCTCCGCTTCTTCGCGCAGGCGGGCTTCAAGGCCGCTGTTGGCTGCCACACCGCCAGCCAGTACCAATGTATCGCGCCCGGCTTCTTTGACCGCCTGAAACGCCTTGCCCACCAGCACCTCAATCACCGAACGCTGGAAAGATGCGGCAATATCTGCCTTATTGAGCTCATGCCCCTTCATCTTCTCGCTGTTGATGTAATTGAGCACCGCCGACTTTAAGCCGCTGAAACTGAACTCATAATTGCCCTTCTCCGTAAGTGCCTGCGGAAAATCAATCGCCATGGGGTCGCCCTCTTTGGCCAGTGCATCAATGCGCGGGCCGCCGGGATAGGGAAGCCCCATCACGCGGGCAATCTTGTCAAAGGCTTCGCCAGCCGCATCATCACGGGTCTGCCCCATCATGCGGAAACGGTTATAGCCCTGCACATCCACGAGTGCCGTATGCCCGCCGGACACTACGAGCGCCATAAACGGCGGTTCCAAATCCGGCGCAGCAAGGAAATTCGCAAAGATATGCCCTTCCAGATGATTGACCCCTATCAAGGGCTTGCCCAGAGAAAAGGCCAGCGACTTTGCCGCCGATACCCCGACCAGGAGTGCACCAACCAGTCCCGGCCCATACGTTACTGCCACCTGGTCAATATCCTTGAGCTCCACGCCAGCCGTGCGCAGGCACTCATCAATTACCGGCATGATATTTACGATATGTTTGCGAGAGGCGATTTCCGGCACCACACCGCCAAACTTCTGATGAATGGGAATCTGGGTGGAGATAATATTGGCCAGAATCTCCCGTCCACCCCGCAAAACTGCCGCCGAAGTCTCATCACAGCTGGACTCAATCGCCAGTGTCAGCAGTTCTTCTTTATTCTTCTCCATAAAAACAATCCGTCACCTTTATCTAAAAAACAATCAAAGTTTCGTATTCCACATGATAATGGCATCTTCACCGTTATCCTGATAGTACTTCGGACGACGTCCGGCCTCCTTGAAGCCATAACCTTTGTAAAGCGCCAGCGCCGGGACATTGGTAGGCCGTACCTCCAAGGTCATGGCCGTTACGCCCTTTTCCTTCACCCGCTCTATAATCTCGCCAAACATTCTCGTACCAATGCGCCTGCCCCGATACTCCGGCAGAATCGCCACATTGGTAATCTGGGCTTCTTCGTAGGAAATCCAGCAGCCCACATAACCGATTACCCGTTCACCGTCCAATGCCAATAAATACAGGGTATTTTCGTTCTGAGCTTCTTTCCAGAAGGATTCCCGCGACCAAGGAATGGCAAAGCAGGCCTTTTCCACGATTTCTACCGCATCCGCATCCTCGGGAGCCATCTCCCGAAATTCCAGATTACTCACATCTATACTATCTAAAGGAACAGTGTCCATTACATCTCCTCTTTCTTGCAATTACTTTACATTTCCTCAGTCGGCTTCGTGGGCTTTGCTTCCTCCGGATGGCGCTTTTCCCAGAGCACTTCCGCTTCACTACGGCGGATATAGACCGGCTCCAAATCCATCACATTATCCGTGTGGCCTGCCGCTAACTCTCTAAGTCCCAGCATGGCTACAGCTGCCGCCCGCGGCATCATCAAATGCGGCATAGCCGCCTGCACATTTTCCGGCAGTTCCATTTTGCCAACGATTTTTTTCTGTACGGCATCACCTAAAAGAATCACCTGCTCATTTAGCTTTCCGCAGCCTGCCACAATATCGCTGATTTTTGCTACCTTAACCGCTTCTGCCAACTGTAATAAACTATCCTGCCAACGATAGCTTTCCACGTAAGCATTGCCCTTCTGAGCATCTAAGAGGCACATCAGCCGCACGCCCGGCACCGGCAGCTGATAGGCCAGTGCCTTTAAGGTCGATACCCCCACCAGGGGAATATGCAGCGCATAGCTCATGGCCTTGGCTGCTGCAAGGCCAATGCGCAGGCCAGTAAACGAACCAGGGCCATTGCTTATGGCAATGCCGGTCAAATCTTCCTTATTCACAGCCGCCATCTTGAGCACCTGCTCGATATGGGGCAGCAAAGTTTCCGAATGCGTGAGCTTGCCCTGCATGGTAAGCTCAGAAAGCAGCCGCCCCTCGTCAGCCACCGCTACGCTGGATACCTGCGTAGCCGTATCAATGGCCAGTATGGACAAAGTCTTCCAACTCCTTTATAAACTCCTGATTCTTCTCGCCGATACTGGAAAAGTCAATCTGCCGTTCATCGCTGTCTTCGCCCAATTTGCGAATGCGCACTTCAATATAATCATCGGGCAGTGACTCCGGGAACTTATCGGGCCATTCAATGACCACAATCCCCTCCGGCTCCTCCGTGTACTCATAAAAGCCGATATCATCCAGTTCTTCTTCTGTTTCCAGCCGGTAGAGGTCAAAATGGTAGATGCGGCAAATCCCTTCATAGACATTCATGAGATTAAATGTCGGACTCGTCACATCCCCCTCGACGCCCAAGGTCTTAGCAAGACTCTGCACAAACAACGTCTTGCCGGCCCCTAAGTCGCCCTCCAGGCAAAGCACGGTTCCTTCCCGAATCTTCTGCCCCACCAGCTCGGCTAGGTGACCAGTTTCCTCGGGAGAACTTGTCATACAGGTAAACATAGTGTCCTTTCTCTCCTATAAAACAATTAAACATTATCTTTTTTATTGTAACACCATTGATTCCATTTTGCCACCTAAATTTGGCCGCACTAATCAATAATTATTATCCATTAATAATTATCATGAAAAATTATGTAATTTGATGTAATAACGAGAAATTAAAAGTAATAACAATATATTTTATTTTAATCGCCTAAAATAGCTATTTATCTTTTATACTGTGCCCTTTATAATTAAGACATGGTGTTGAGCACACCATAGAATTGAGCTTCATTAATGTGTAATATATTTTAGGAGGTAGTAAGATTATGAAGAAATTTGTTTGTACGGTTTGCGGTTATGTTCACGAAGGCGATGCGGCACCGGATGTATGCCCCATCTGCAAAGCTCCGGCCTCCAAATTTGTAGAACAGAGCGGCGATATGAATTACGCCGATGAACATCATGTCGGTACGGCTAAGGATGTTGACCCCCGCATTATCGAAGGACTGCGCCAGAACTTCACAGGTGAATGCTCCGAAGTCGGTATGTATCTGGCTATGAGCCGCGTTGCTTTCCGCGAGGGTTATCCGGAAATTGGTCTGTACTGGGAAAAGGCTGCATTTGAAGAGGCAGAGCA